>JADGEH010000108.1 GCA_016744475.1 Thiotrichales bacterium
TAAAGTACATCATTTATAGGCTTGCGATAGAGCCAAACCCAAGACTGCCAGTCCTTGAAGGACTGGCAGTCTTAACAACTGATATAATTTTGCTATATAACTGACGTTAGACAAAGACTTCTTTTTAGTTTGCTTCACGCTATATGTGTAAGGTGAGTATAAGCGATAGTGCGAAAAAACATGATATTTTGATGAGGTATTAAACCGCTAAAGAATAGACTTGTTGCGAGGGGTAGGCATCGTAGCGAAAAGGTGTGGTTTTGAGGCAGTTTTTTCGGTTTTTTGAGGCGAATAGCAGGCTATTTGCTGAGAAAAAGCGGAAAAACAGGCCAAAATCCACGCCTTTGCAGTCGATGAATATCCCTTGCAACAAGTCTAGTTAATAGCAGTAAAGCGCGGTAACAAAAGAGGTGGGATTGAGATTGGCGTTTGTATTTTCATGCAGATTCGTGTCATGTCATGCTGCTAGATGGCCTGATGTTTAAAAAAGGTGTTTTTTTATCAGGCGATCTCTCAAAGAGCGTACAAAACAAGATAAGACGGCAAACATCTATTGTGCAATGGGGAAAGTCACGATAAAGGTGGAGCCTTCGCCGAGCTCGCTTTCACACCACACTTTGCCTTGTAAGGCATCGACTAATTTTTTCACGATAAACAAACCCAGTCCGGTGGAGTGTTCATCTCCTGTGGGTTGCGGCGTGAGGCGGGTAAACTTACCAAACAATTTGGCTTGATCTTCAGGGCTTAAACCTGGGCCTTGATCTTGAATTTCACAGCGCACCCAATCATTTCCTTCGCGTTTGAGGCGCAAGATAAATTCAGTGTTGGCGGGTGAATATTTCACGGCATTAGAAATCATATTGTCCAGAATTTGATGGACGGTATTTTCATCTACATAGGCGATGTAATCTAAACTGTCATCAATTTCAAATCGACTCTGGATATTTTTTGCATGTGCTCTGCGGGCATAGTTTTGATACAAGCTTTCCATAATGGGCAACACATTCACATTAGCTAAATCCACATTCAATTTGCCGGATTCAATTGCATTGACATCTAATAAGTTGGTAATGAGTTGGAACATTTTCTGTGCTGCACGTCGAATATCATCGGCATATTCAATCACTTCTTCACGCGGCATTTCATCATAAGATTCACTGATTTCTTCAGAAAAACCACGAATGGCTGATAAGGGATTTTTCAAATCATGGGCGGCAATGCCTAGAAACTCATTTTTTTCTTGATTTAAACGTACCAATTGCTGGTTTTTATGGGCTAAATCATGGGTTCTTTCTTCGACTTTTTCTTCTAAAGTTGAAAATGATTCTCGTAGTTGTGCAGCCATGGTTTGAAAGGATTGAGATAGCTCACCAATTTCATCTTGACGTTGAATTAAAGCACAAGATTTCTGTTGCCATTCTCCTTTAGCTAAACTTTTAGCCGCTTCATTTAAGCTGAGTACCGGGCGTGCAATCCAACGCGCAGTGAACACACCAATTAAAACGGCAAAGAATAATGCAATGGCGATGATGATGAGCGTGAAGCGAACATTAGTATGAATTTGCCCCATGAAATCGGATTCGGGTACCACGACCACCACCACCCAAGATAAGCCATGTTCATCTTGTAAAGGGGTGGCTTGAACAAATTGGCGCTCTTGATTGAGATGAAAATCTAATTGCTCGGTGTGTTTAAGCTTTTGTAATTGGGCTAAGTGATGTTGTAAATAAAGGCTGGTGTGTGCTACGACTAGATTGGCTGAATCAACCGCAGCTACACGTCTGGGAGGATGTCCTGCATTGGCAATTAAAGTTTGATCGGCCTTAGACGTGGCAATCAATAAGCCCGCATCATCCATTAAAAATACTTGCCCGCTTTGCCCTATTTTTAGCGTGCTAATAAAATCATGAATCCAAGACAGTAAAAAAGCGCTGCCCAATACGGCCTGCAACTCACCTTCTGCTGCATACACGGGTTCAACGGCAGTAATCGCCAGTCCACGTCCCCCTGCATCTGCATAAATCTCGCTCCAACTGGATTGTTTGGCTTGCACAGCCGCTTGATACCAAGGACGCTGGCGAATATCGTAATTATCCACCTGTTTGACTTTAGTATCACGTAAGCCTAGCTCGTTAGCATGGTAATAATGCAAGGCATTTTGCGTCGTCGCATCTTTTAAGGTGAGTTGGATTTGTTCTGAATGTTCACCGACTTTGCGCCCGCCAAAAAAATCACCGTTGTTCAGCCCAATATAGCTGTTGCTGATGAAGGGAAAAGTGCGCAATTGATGATAAAAGTAAGGCTCGCGCATCTGCGCTTGGGATAAGTCTAACTGCCCAGTATTTAAGGCGTTTGTATTGAGCTGGTTGAGCAGGTGAGGCACCGCAATATAATCTTCCAGGGTCTGTATGACGCGCTTGGTGACTTCGTTACGTAGCTGGCTTGCCACATCATTAACCGCTTGCTGTCCGGTTTGCCAGGATAAATATCCGACTAAACCCACGATAAAACTGAGTTGCAATACAAAGGGTACAATCAGCATTGGTCGTAGAGAAACTTTGCCCAGTAATTGCCTTATCATGGTGGAAACCTGCTTGAGTTAAAACATCATTTTATAGTTATAAAAAGTACCGCTGATGTAAAAGCAAAAGTGCTTGATGTACGCTAAAAATCAGATAAAACGTCCAAAAAAGCTGCTGGAACGTGCATAAAGCACAGTTTATACCTGTCAGCATCTTAACCAGTCATTTCTGCTTAAGCAATAAAGCATTTAGCGTAACAAGTGTTGCAAATATGGCGCTTAATCTGTCGCATTAAATGTAACATCTTGAGGTGACGCAAGAGCTTCTTTTTAGCAAAAATCAGTCTAATGCCAACATTCGGAGTTTACACATCATGAAAACCACAGATGACAACAAGCCGTTTCAAACACACTTGTTTTTTTTCCTATTCGGCACCGCCATAGGCGTGTGCTTATGGGGACTCAGCAGTGTATCTGAATGGGATTCCAACCCCTTATGGGTGTCGAGCTTTATCACGGTATTGTGTTTTGGCTTGGCGGCGGTGCTGTTATGGGAGCCTGGTGCGCGTCCACATTGGGTGCTTTTGCCCCCAGTCATGGTGTTTGGGCTGTTAGTGGCCTGGGCTTGGTGGCAAGTGCCATTCATCGACGACGCTAAATATGATGGCGATGATTTCCGGCAGCCCACCGCCATTTTAGCGGTATTGCTGTGTGGCTACTTATTATTGCCCTATTTACAAATGTTTTATCAGACTCGTTCTCGCTCACTGCCTTATGCGCAATGGTTTATGCGCTTAGTCCACAATACTTATACCGTGGCGATGGCAGGCGCTTTTCTGGGGATTTTCTGGATATTATTATTCTTGTGGGCGGCTTTATTTGAATTGATTGATGTGGAGTTTTTCTCTGATCTGTTTGCCGAAGAAGGCTTTGCTTGGTTAGCCTCTGCCAGCATCATGGCACTGGGCATTAGCCTTGTCCGTGAACGTAGCCAATGGATCGAAACCTTGCAAAACAATACCTTTAGCTTGGTGCGTTTGCTGTCTCCCATACTGGCTTTAATGGGATTATTATTTGTCGCAGTATTGCCTTTAACCGGATTAGAAGCCTTATGGGATACCGGACACGCCAGCGCCTTATTGCTCACGCTGGCGGGGTTTGCCATTATCTTTATCAACACGATTTATCAAGACGGACAACACACCGAAACCCTCAAACCCTGGTTATTGCGCACCATGCAAATATTGATGTTGCTGTTGCCTATTTTCACCGGGCTGGCTTTATATGCCGTGTATTTGCGGGTGATGCAATATGGACTCATGCCCAGTCGATGGCCTATTCATCGCTATCGTGCTGAGCTTAACGGCTTTAGCTTATGCCTACACCTGCTTGCGCCAAGCGCCTCATTTCAAACATTTAGCTTTGATTAATAAAGCCTTATCTATCACCACCATCGTCCTAGCACTCTTATTACATACCCCCTTACTTGATCCTTTACGTCTGAGTGCAGCACATCAAAACCAACGCTTGCTTAATGAAGATGTAGCCCCTGAAATGTTTGATTTTGCGGCACTGCAATATAAACTAGGCCATATTGGATATGCTTATGTTCAATCATTACACAATGCTCAACTCCCTTTACAAACAGAAATAGATGAACAATTAAAATTATTAGCCGCAACAGACAATTACTATCAATTCCGTGACAAAAAAAATCAATCCCAATTAAAACGCGAATGGCTCACTCTTTTACCTAAAGAACAGCCTTTGCCAGAGAGCTTATGGGCAGCCATAAAAGAGCAAGGACGAGATGAAAATGCCTGTAACGAAGAACAACACTGTGTATTATATGCGGTCAATTTAGATAATGATGACGTATTAGAGCAAGTGTTATTCATTCCCAGCAACAAGCATTACGAAGCCTTAGAACTTTATGATAATGACTCAAAAGAAGAATGGTCTTTTATTCAAAATTTATATATTGATGCGGCTTTATCAGAAACATCAGCAAACAACCTTGCCCTAGAAGAAGCGCTATTAAATCAACAAGTCAGCACTCAAGCCCCACGCTATTACAAAGACTTAATCATTGGTAAATACCGTTTTTATAGTGGACAGAGACAATAGACTTGTTGCAAGGGGTATTCATCGACTGCAAAGGCGTGGAGCAATGACCCTTCTTTTGTGCTTGAGTTTGTTTTCAAGCACCCCATCGAGCCTTTGCATAAGGTCAGGAAATAACACAGAGGCTATGTAGCAATGGATACACACACACTTAAAGCACCCTTTTATACGGTAGGCATTGGTGCATCAGCGGGTGGCTTAGAAGCCTTAGAACGCTTCCTGCAACCGATGCAAGATAATCCTGGCATGGCGTTTGTCATCATCCAGCATTTATCACCCGACTATAAAAGCATGATGGCAGAAATCCTATCTAAATTCACAGCCATGCCCGTGCGAGAAGCCCTTGATGGCATTCAAGTCGAAGCTAACCATATTTATCTCATTCCCCCCAAAAAAACCATGACCGTTACCAGCGGGCATTTATATTTAGCCGAAAAAACCCCTCACCGAGGTCTATCATTACCCATTGATACTTTCTTTCATTCTTTAGCCTTGGATCAAGAAGAATATGCCATTGGCATTATTTTATCCGGCACAGGCAGTGATGGTACTCGTGGCATTCGTTCCATTAAAGAAAAGGATGGCATGATTTTAGTGCAAAAAACAGATACAGCTAAATTTGATGGAATGCCGTCTAGTGCCATTGATACAGGCTTATCTGATTTTATTTTACCGCCTGAAGAAATGTCTACGGCACTCATTAATTTTATTCAGCATCCCAATATTACAACGCTTCACCTAGAACAAGATGAACTCAAACATCAACAAACAGAACCTGGTCGAGAAATAGAAAAAATTCTTGATTTAGTTAAAGAACATACCGACATTGATTTCCATCCTTATAAATCAGCCACCGTGCTACGCCGTATTGAGCGCCGTGCGGGTATTCGTCAATGCCGTGATGCTAGAGAATACCTTAAATTAATTGAACATTCGGATGCGGAAAAGGACACTTTATATCGAGAATTATTAATTGGTGTGACTAAGTTCTTTCGTAATCCAGACACCTTTATCGCATTACAACAACAAATTTTTCCTAAAATATTTGCTTGTAAAAAACCCAATGACACCATTCGTGCTTGGGTGGCGGCTTGCTCTACCGGAGAAGAAGCCTACACATTAGCTATTTTATTTGCAGAATACCAAGCACAAGCGGGAGAACATCAAGAAGTTAAAATTTTCGCCACCGACATTGATCAAAAAGCTATAGAAACAGGTGCTAATGGTACTTATCCAGAGAGTATTGCGGCTGATGTCAGTAGCGAACGACTCACACGTTATTTTATCCGCAATGAAGGGGATAATTCTTATACCGTGGTGCCCCAAATTCGTCGCATGGTGGTTTTTGCTCGTCATGACTTGACCAAAAGCCCGCCTTTTAATCGCCTAGATTTAATTTCCTGTCGAAATTTATTAATTTATTTAGGTACGAAAATGCAAGCTCATATTCTACATTTGTTTCATTTTGCATTAAAGTCTTCCGGTTTTTTATTATTAGGCGAAAGTGAAAGTACCGGCGATTATGATGCAGCCTTTACCAGCTTAGATCACCGCCATAAACTGTATCAAGCCAAAACCGATGTTCTACCCAACATCCCACATTTATCTGGACTCATACATTCAAAAGTTCATATAGAACCCACCATACCTCGCCTATCTTCTAAAACCAATACCGCAAGACGCACGACCGAATATTTACAAAATCTCCTGATAGAAAAGTATTTTCCGCCTTGTATTTTAGTCAATGACAATCTTGATGTTTTATATGTCACAGAACAAGCTTCAGAATACCTTAAACTCAAAGGAACCCCTGAATATAATTTAACCCGTTTATTACCCTCAAGTATTGCAAGCTTTGTTCATTCAGCCGTGTTAAATGCACTTAAAAATCAGCGCGTTGTGGTCTACAAAACCCCTAACAATAAAGATTTAAATGATGACGCATTAGAAGTTAAAGTTGAACCTTTAAATCAAAAGCATAATAGTGAAACTTTATTATTAATCAGTATTAACAAAGAACAATCTAGTCCCAGTAACGAAGAGCATTCAACGTTAGAATTATCAGATGATTCCCGTTCATATATTGAAGAGCTAGAAAAAGATTTAGCCTATACGCGAGAAACCTTACAGGCCACTATAGAAGAACTTGAAACCTCTAATGAAGAACTACAAGCCACTAATGAAGAATTGATAGCCAGTAACGAAGAACTCCAGTCTACTAATGAAGAATTGCAAGCCGTCAATGAAGAGTTGGTCACGATTAATAGTGAACATCAACATAAAATACAAGAGCTTGCAGAACTTAATGAAACCCATAATAATTTACTACGCAGTTCAAAAGTAGGCACAGTGTTCTTAGATTGCGATTTTAATGTTCGCAATTTTACCCCAGCTATTCGTGATGAAATTTATTTACGGAGCAATGATGTAGGTCGTCCGTTTGAAGAGATTAAACATCATTTATTAATTGATGATTTACGTGAACTCTTATTAAATGCCTTACAAACTCATGATGTTATTGATCGAGAAGTGCGTAGTGAACAGGGGCATTGGTATATTTTAAGAATTGCACCTTTTTTACTCGTGGATAATACGAGCAATGGTGTGGTGTTAACCTTATTTAATATCACACAACGTAAACAAGCCGAATTACAACTGTATGAAAGTGAGCGTTTCAATCGTGCCATATTAGATGCGCTATCCTCTCATCTCTGTGTTTTAGATGAAAATGGAATTATTCTCACAGTCAATCGTGCTTGGAAAGAGTTTGCTAATGAAAACCCACCATTACCTGATAACTATGCTAAAGGATGTAATTATTTACAGGTGTGTGATACGGCTGAAGGTGACTATAGTGAAGAAGCAAAACCTTTTGCAGAAGGTATGCGAGCGGTATTACATGGAGAACAAGAATGCTTTATGTTGGAATACCCGTGTCATTCTCCCAGCGAGCAACGTTGGTTTATTGCGCGTATTACCCGTTTTCCAGAGGATGGCGGAGAATTACGTCTAGTAATTACTCATGACAATATTACGGCCCGTAAATTAGCTGAATTTGAATTAATTAAAGCCCGTGAAGCGGCTGAAGTCGCTAATCAAGCTAAATCCGCTTTCTTAGCCAATATGAGTCATGAATTACGTACCCCACTAAATGCGGTTTTAGGTTTTAGCCGAATGTTAACTAAAGCTGCTGATTTAAAAGATGATTATAAAAGTATGGTGGGAACCATTAATAATAGTGGTCATCATTTATTGACATTGCTTAATGATATTTTAGATTTATCTAAAATTGAAGCGGGGCATAATGAACTGACTTTAGAGGAGTGTAGAATTCATGATCTAATTAAAGAGATTATGAGCATTTTTAATGCAAGGGCAGAACAAAAAAGATTAAGTTTTGATTATGAAATCAATAGTGATATGCCAACCTGTTTAGAATTAGATGTACGGCGAGTACGACAAATTTTATTAAACTTATTAGGCAATGCAGTTAAGTTCACAGAAAAAGGGGGCGTGTATTTATATTCAAGCTTTGTTGATGGGATGTTACATTTCACCATTAAAGATACAGGAATAGGCATTGAAAAGTCACAGATTGAAGCTATTTTTCAACCTTTTCAACAAGCAGGAACAGATCGTTATAAAACCCAGGGGACAGGTTTAGGCTTACCCATTTGTAATAAACTAGCTCATGCCATGGGAGGTAGCCTTAGTGTGGAGAGTGAATTAGGCCAAGGCAGCCGCTTCTTGGTGCAATTACCCGCTAAAATAATGTGGGATAATAAAAATCTTGACACCCCTGAAAAACAGTCTGAGAACGATCATCAACAGACTAACAATATAATAGGTTATATCCGAACAGATGGTCATTCTGAATTTCATTGTTTAGTGGTGGATGATATTGAAAACAATCGAAATGTATTACAGGGTTCATTAGAATACTTTGGATTTTTGATTAAGCAAGCAGATAGTGGAGAAAAATGTTTAGAGCTACTAAAAGAAGCCGTACCGGATTTGATTTTTATGGATATAAAAATGCCGGGGATGAGTGGTTTGGAAACGACTTGTAAAATCCGCGAGCAATACTCAGATATTCCTATTATTGGAGTGTCTGCCAGTGTATTGAAAGAAGATAGTCAAGCCTTTTTAGCCGCAGGTGGCAATGCTCATCTTGCTAAACCGCTTAATGAAAAGGATTTGTTAGATAATTTACAGAAGTATTTGCCCTTGCAATGGAAGTATGCAGAAATACAACCCTCTTCTCCTTCCCAACCCTCTACAGAACAACAGCCTTTATCCTTAGAACAGAAAGAAAAGCTTTTGGGTATCACCAAGATCGGTGACATTAAACATTTAATAGATTATTTGGAAGAACTAAAAAAACAACCTAATATTGAACAACAGATCAGTGAGTTGCTGGCATTAGCTAATGATTTTAATCTGATAGAACTGCGCAATATACTCTCAGAAATGAAATCGAGTTAGAAGCGCAGCATATTAATCAATGCTTCAGGAAAACCCTTATCCTGCATGATCTGAATGACTGGCTCAGTAGAATAACTTAAATTGTGTAAACTCAGCTTTTTTTCTACTTGATCATAAATACCAAATTGAGCACCGGGTTGGCGATTACGCGGTTGTCCTACTGAACCCGGACAGACTAAGGCGCATTCATAAGAACTCAAATCCATTTCAAGATCAGCATAATGTTTATCCATCCCGCGTCTCGCATAAACCCCAGGTAAATGAGTATGTCCATGAAAGCATAATGGAATATTTTTCTCTGCTAAAGCGCTTAAATTGCTTTCAAACGTCATTTGATAAACATAAGCATTAAAAAAGGTGGGGTCTACTGGAGCACCGTGTAAAGCCAGCCAATTATGATGGTGTAGCACAGGCGGTAATTCTCCTAACCAATGGCGCTGTTCAGCGCTGACCACACTTAAACTCCAATCTAATACCCATTGTGCTGTTTGAGAAAAACGCTCAGAAAAATGCCCGCTGGCTAAGCCGTGATCATGATTACCTTTAATGATAGTCAATGCAGAATCTTGTAAACGTTCAATACATTCTGCGGGATGTGGTCCATAACCGACAATATCACCCAGCACTAAACCATCACGAATGCCTTCTTTATGCATGAAATTCAGCACAGTGTCTAATGCCGGTAAATTGGCATGAATGTCTGCCATTAAAATTAAATAACGGCTATCAATATTGCTATGTTGCTTGGAACGATCACCGATTAAACCGGCATTTAAGGCTTGAATCCGCGATTCAAATTTAGGTGGAAAGAAAACATTGTCTAGTTGTTCTGCTAATACATTCAAATATTGACGATCTTTGAAATGTTGTAAAATACCGCGCTGTAACTGCTCTCCCAATTGTTGACAAGCATCATCTTCAAACCAGCTTAAAGAGCGTAAATACACACCTAGAATATGGGAACACGCATTAAAACGATCCCAGTTATAATTGTCATCATCTAAGTAATACACTGTGCCGTGTTTATCTTGACCAAAATTAGATAAACCTTCATCCAAGCGTAATTCATGTTGTATAGCTACGGCAAAATACATTCCCCAGATTTGTTCTAATAAGGATAAGCCTTGTTTTGATTGTTCGGGGGTTAATGCATTTAATAATGTATGTAAAGGTTGTAATAAAGGACAGATGTTGCCAATGATGCAGTTTTTTTCTGTAGATTCTGGGGTAGCAACAAACCAAGTTTTATCCGGGTAATACACTTCTAAACGACGTTCTTTTTCCAGTGCTTGTAAGGCCCAACGTTGAGCTGATTTAGGATCACGAATTTCTGTGCGGATTTTTAAAATCGAGTGTTCATTAATATGAATTCTTGTATCCGGTCGCCCGGTGAAGGTTTCACCGTGTGCTAATGCTGTTTGCGGTTGTTCTAGTAATTCTAATACCTGATGAGCATTAAAAGGTATGTCACTATCACCACTGATGGCACCTACCAGAGCAATGCTATATTCCATATAGTTATTATCCTTTTCGACTTAAATGACTG
The DNA here is from genome assembly GCA_016744475.1 of Thiotrichales bacterium. Lineage (GTDB taxonomy): Bacteria > Pseudomonadota > Gammaproteobacteria > Beggiatoales > Beggiatoaceae > BB31. Next base: position 10,677 of record JADGEH010000108.1, read on the forward strand.
ATGTTACGCAAAGGCTTCTTTTTGACGCTTAAAAACAGACTTAAGCGTCAAAAAACCGCCATTGCTCCACGCTGGGGTTTACACAGTGTACGAAAAACGTGATGTTTTCGTTCACTTCACGCTGTGTGCGTAACATCAGTTAAATGAGCATTTAATAAAAAAGCCGTATAGCGAGAGATTGAATGCTCATTTCTTATGGTTGAACACTAGAGGTGTTCGGTGCTGAGTCTGGCATCTCTGCTGTGCTGAGTTGTTTAGCTTGCTGCATTAAACCTAAAGCACTAAAAGCAGAAATGACATCTAAGTTAGATTTTAAGCTACCTTGTTCATTGTTAGAAGTGCTGACATAATTTTGCGGCATTTCAACTTTAAAATGACGCAAATTAGTATATAAAACCCCCGCAATATCACGATTAATTTCTGCCAGATAGATGTCTTTATAGGCACCTAGAGCACGATAGCGTGCCGCTAATACTTCCGCTTCAGCATTGCCTTTTTCTCGAATGGCTAAAGCTTCAAATTTTGCAGCTTCAGCATTGGCTTGTTGAATGGACAGGTTAGATTGAGCAATCGCTAATTCTTTTTCTTTTTGAATCACTGAAACGTCTTTTTGTTTTTGTTGTTCAATCAATTCTTTGCGGGCAATTTGCTGCGCCACTTCCACGCCTTGTTGTTGTCCTATCACCGCGAGTTCTTTTTTACGTTGTGCATCTTGCACTTCGCGGGTGCGCTCAATTTCTTTTTTCAACTGCTCGGTTTTAGCTTGGGCTTTTGCGGTTTCTTGTTCTTGGATGGTTTTTATGCGTTCTGCCACCAGTGATTTTTTGTCGATGAGTAAGGTATTTAATTGTATTTCAGGGGTGGGATCACCGACTGTGACTTGCGTGACTTGAACACCATATTGATCCAAGGGGTTGTTTTGACGCTTAGGTTGCCCTTGATTATCTAAAATAGGAACGGTTTTCCAAACGAGTTGTTGGGTTCTTTGTAATTTATTTGATTCTTCTTGATCTAAACCCACGGGGGCTAAATCTGTTTGTTCTACTTCCACTTGTCGGCGTTCTGTGACATAAACCCCATCGCGCAATTGATCTTCTAATTTAGATTTAAATTGATTTAACCCACCTTGAAAGAATTCTTCCCCGGTGTATTGCGTTGCGGTAATGACCGTGACATTGCGGGCATTTTTAACCAACATGGCATCGACTAGGTTTTCTAAATGACGAAACTCTCGGTGCATTTGAATGATTTTTTCATCATTATTTGAGAGCTTAAAGCGAAAGGTGGCGGGGATTTGTCCGGTGTAAGTATCGGCAAAGCGCACGCCAATGGATTTCAATTCACGGGTGCTGGGAGTATTGGTGATGTCATCACTGCCAAAAGAGACAGTCATCACTTGTTTATAAGGCGTGACACGAGAAAAGGCGGGCAGACGAAAATGAATGCCGGGTTCTTTATAGACCGTCAGTTCTCCAGAAATATTGTTTTGATAGACATACGTGTAACCCGCATCGGTTTGAAACCAAGCATTAGAAATAAACAGAATGATTAAAGCAATGCCTATTAAAGGGATAGTCAATTTACCCCAAGCGATGAGGTTTTTAAGAGTGGGTGTTTGCATGGATAGTTCTCCCTTTAATCATTGACTTGTTGCAAAGGCTCAGAGCCTATACGAAAACGGGATAATCGGCTGCAAACCCGCCCTTTTGGTCAGGTTTTCCACTTTTTCTCGTTAAATAGCCCGCTATTCGCCTCAAAAAACCGAAAAACCTGCCTCAAAATAGCGAATTTTCGCTTCGATTCCCCATCTTCGTATAGGCTCTCAGTTTTGCATCACATCAGTTAGTCGGCCTAAAAATCAGGCCCAATATTAACATGCACGCGCCACTGGTCTTCAGTTTTATCCACTGCATAGCCCACATCCAAGCGCACCAAACCCACGGGAGAATGCCAGCGCAGCCCAAGACCGACCCCTTGTTTTAACTTCACTGTGTTGAAATGATTGAACACATTGCCCGCATCATAAAAAACCCCAACGCTCCATTGCTCTAAAAAGCGGTATTCATATTCAAGACTGGCGACGACTAAATGTTTGCCGCTAACTAAGGTTTGTGCTCCACCATCAATCGCGTCAAAGCTATACCCACGCACACTGCGATCACCGCCTGTGCGAAATTGTAAAACTTTAGGTAAGTCATTGGCTTGAAATGTATCATTCAATACCGATAGCGTCTCTGCTTCGGTATAAGCCAGAGCGCTGCGAAAAATCAGCCGTCCATTCTCATGCACACTACGAATCAAATGGCTGTCTAGGTGGGCTTGCCAGAAACTTAAACTGGAAGCCACGCCTTTTATGGCACCTTTTAGCGAAAAAGCTAAACGTTCGCCATGACGGGTGTAAATGCGGTCATCAGTGCGTGCATATTCCCAACTTAAGCCGGCATACAGCACACTATAATCAGGACGTAAGGGGGCTAAATTAATATTTTCTTGTTGTGAGTTTTCTAATTGCTGTAAAAAATCTTGCTCCTCTATAGAAAACAATAAAGGCAATAATTGATAACTTTCTTGTAAAAAACTGAGCGTCCAGGTTTCTGCAACATCAAACGCCCACCAATGGCGTAAGTGATGTTTGTTAAAGCTTAAAGACAAGTCCACCACGCGCGTGCGCCCCTCGACACCTGTACCACTGGCCTGATCATTTAAGCTGATGTCGCTGGAGGAAAAATCTTCTGCTTGATAAGCCAAGCTGGTTTCAAAAAAATCGGTTTGATAATCGCCCGTGGGGATTAAATAGCGAATGTCGGCAAGGTGTCGATTACGATTTTGTGTCCAGCCAATATTGGGTATCAGCCGATGCCCGTAACGATTGAGATAGCGCCACTGCATGTCCAGCGCAATGCGCAAACCGGTATCGGTGCCGTATCCCACCCGCGCACGATAAGCGCGTCGTTTTTTAGGTGATAAAGCCACTTGTATATCTATCAGCGCTTCAGTGTTATCAGCATTTTTTTGCAAACGGCGTTGAGTGTTAATACTGACATTTTCAAAGTAATCGCTGCCACTGAGACGGGTTTGAAAATCCAATAAGTGTTGGTTGTGATAGGCTTTGCCCGATTGAAAGGTGAGGAAATGGCGTAAAAAAGTGTCACTAAACTGCGGGGGCTTAAAGCTGACACTGCCAAAATGATAGCGCAGCCCTGAATCCAGGCTTAAAAACACCCGGCTTTGATAATGTTCTAAGTCGATTTGTAGACGATGATCCAACCATTTAGCATCAAAATAACCGCGTGTTTCGGCTAAATCGCGCAGACGCTTTTTGCTGAGTTCGTACTCATCATGGCGAGTCACCGCGCCCACTTGTAAGGGCAATGCTTGTAATAAGGTTTGAAATGCCGGATCGTGTTGCGCGTCGCCTAAGAGCTTAATCTCCACCTGCTGCAAACGAATCGCGGCTTGCGGCTGAATATCAATCAACACCTGCCAAACGGTTTGAGCGTCTTTAGGCGGGGTCAAGCGTGTTTCAATCAAAGGGCGGTAATAGCCCAAGGCTTGTAAAGCGGTACGCGCTTGTTTTTCAGACTGCTTAAATAAGCGCTTAATACGGGTCACGGAAACAGGCTCATCCGCTTTGAGCTGTGCTATGGCTAAGTAGGCGCGAACATTATTGAGTAATTCGCCCTCAACACCCTGGATATTTAACTGCACACTATCGGCCCACACAGGAAGTGCCCAACAGCACAGCCAGCATAGCAGGAGTTTAGAGCCTATACGAAAACGGGATAATCGGCTGCAAACCCGCCCTTTTGGCCAGTTTTTCCGCTTTTTATCAACAAATAGCGGGCTATTCGCCTTAAAAAACCGAAAAACCTGCCTCAAAAGGGCGAATTTTCGCTTCGATTCCCCATCTTCGTATAGGCTCTTAGTGCCAAGCCATTGATTCATAAGTTTTCCATTAATGAAAAGAAGTAAGCAGCGGTGATGATTTCATCCTGTCAACAGAGCCTAGACCACAGCCCAACAGCTTCTTTATATCTGTCAGATAGCATTTAGCCGATGACGCAACACAGTTTAAACCCTCCATCAAGAATCATTTATGTCTTTACGTGAACAACTCAAACTTAATGCAACATTAGCCCAGTCCTTCGCACAAACGCAATGGGCGGCACCGCGCTTAATGGAGACCGCACAGCACTGCCATTATGCGGATGTGCCGCCGGTATCCCCCTCTGCTACAGAATTACAAGGGTTATACAAACGCTTCGGACATGCTTTTGCCACCGGCACTTGGAATGATGTAGCGTGGCATGATTGGCGGCGAGCGCCTTGGGTGCTGTGGTACGGCAAAAAAATTCATACGCTGGCGATTCAACGCGAGTTTTTGCCACGTCTGCAACAGCATATACAACATGATGAAGCCGCGATTAAACGCTTGATTTATGTGTATTTACGTGACTTTTCCGAAGGCCGTCCCAACCTCTCACAAGTGGCTGAATTCATCCGCCACAGCATTGATGCTGCACACCCATCATCGCTACTCTATCGCTGGAAACATATTCAGAAGCGTTACCAACTATTTAACCTCAATGATATTGCCGGAAAACTGGCTCAAGCTTGCTTGATGCAAGAAGCGTTAGAAGTGTTAGAAGATGCGGGTTTACGCGGTGAATTACGTGATGCGGGATTTGCTCAAGCGGCTTATCAAGAAGCCTTGAAAATGCTGGATAAAGGCTTGCGTCAACAGCCTCAAGAAGTGTTGCCCTTGTTAGAAAACTTCTTTCATTGGAGTCTTAACGAAGGTCAGTTGCGCTACCCCGCTTGTCGTCGAGAACTGCTACACACCTTATTGCTGCCTTGGTTACAAAGTGCCGCTTCTTCTGTTTTGCGGACGCAGATTTTAAGCTTTCTATTGCAACATATTGGGCATCCTGGATGCGTCCCCCAGGCTTGGCAAGATGTACGCACCCCCGCCTTACGCATCCTGCATTTTTGGCTCAGCGGGCACTTGCTCGACAGCTTTTTCCAGCTTTGTGAATCCCAACCGCACATTTCTAATTGGCGGATTCGTCAAGAATTTTGGCAACATTATCAAAAACGGGGACTGATTGATGAAAGCTGGCTAGTGGTGGGCGAACAGGCCAGCCAATGCTTAGCCTATCCCGAAGCACTGCATGGAGCACAAACACAACAAGCCGATATTGACGGCAATCCTAATGAAGCCGTGCTGTTATTGCGTTTACAAAATATCGTCATTGCGGATTGGGCACACGCCGGACAAACGCTGATATGGCAAAGCAAAAACCCTTATGTGCCAGCGTTTTACCAAGCCCATTATCCGCCCAAAGCGCTCGATGTTCAGGCGGAAAAAATCACTGATGATCATCAGTGGCAAGCCAAAGTCAGCCAATTCATTTATCAACACGCACAATTGCCCTTGTTATTGACCGATGCCGATCAGCACTCTCAGTCACAACGCACGCAACGTGTGTAGCGGGTTTAACGATGCTGTTTTCGCAGTAAAAAATAAACCTTTGCATCACATCAGCCAGCGATACAAGGTCTATAAAAATGCCATCATTACTCCACCACATCCACACTGTTCATCCCAATCCCTGCCCCGCTGTCCGGCATGATTTCAAGGGTGTAAACCCCCGCTTCTAAAGTGCGCAACAAAGCCGTGTCGGTGGTGTGGCTGGGCACCAGGTGCGCGGGTAAAGTGGCTATCTCACTGGCACGGGCGTGTTGTGACCAGTTTTGGTTCGTGTCTAACACCTGTCCGGCTCCCTCATTGATGCGATACAGCGTGGCTTTGGGGTCGTACACGCCGCTGGTATCGGCGGCACTGCGAATGCCACGCAGTAGGGTGTTCAGTGAGCCTGAACCTTGGACGACAAAACCTGCAACCGCATGGTGTGGGGCGTTTTGCACGGCGCAACGTCCGCTGATGTTGACTAATCGGCTGGCACTGGGGGTGTTTTCTGCCGCGTCTAAGTCATCCACGCTCACCATGCCAATGCCAAAGATGTTGTGGGTGGGGGAGGCGATAGCGGTGTATACGCCAGGGCTTAAAGACATCAGCAAGGCCGCGTCGTTGATA
>JADGEH010000224.1 GCA_016744475.1 Thiotrichales bacterium
CGGACGTGTCGGGGCACCAGAATAGCGTCTCGCGCCCACTTAAGAAGTTCTAAGGGCAAGGATGCCCGTGAACACCTCTTAAACGATGCGAGACACCACGCAATGATGTGGTGGATTTACGCATTCAAGTCATCAATTCGTATGATGGCAGTTCTGCGTTTACTACCTTGGTCGGCGGTTATCGTTTGATTTGTACCAATGGTTTGGTCATCGGTAAAACCTTTGCCCATACTTATACAAAGCATACAAAAGACTTTGATTTAAGTGCCATTCTGGAGCGTATTAATAGCGCAATAGACATCTACTGCAATAATGCCCGTGTTTGGCATCGTTGGACAGATAGAACGATTAGCGACAACCAAGCCGAAGCTGTGATTGCTTATCTGCCGGGGCTTAGCGAGCGTCTAAATACGACGTTGTTGGATTATTACCAAAATGAGAAACGCGAACTCGGTCCTACATTGTGGGCGTTGTTCAATGCGTTGACTTATTGGAGTAGTCACGAAAAAGTTAAGCGCAGTAGTTCTGCCAATCGTGCCAGTATTGTGTTGAATCGTGAAAACCGTGTGCGCACGGTATTAAACGCTGAGCCTTTCTTAAAATTGGCTGCTTAAGCTGTCTCACTTTTGTATCCCTTCTAGTTGTTCCTGCCTTCCCTGCAAGGCAAAAATCCAAGCAAACATCAATACCTCTTTTGCTGCGTTATCTATGCTGATTTAAGCCAAATAACAACGCATCCAACATTGTGTATTGATAATTGCCCATTGTTCAATTGAAAAAAGGAGTTTATCCATGTTCCACAATCGTAGAAATCAAGCTAACGCTGCTTATGATGAAATGCAACAAGAAGCCTTTGCTGAAGATTGTGCACATGCACAGTGTTCCAATGGCGAGTGTCCTTATCATCATCAGGAGCAGGAATTTGATGAGGTTTATCAACATCATCAAGCGCCACCGCCTCCATTATCTGAGGCTAAAGCACGTCGTCCGATGTGTGATTATGTCAATGGTGCTTTATCCATTGGTAAAGTGGTCTTGTGGTGGTGGTTGTCTACTCGCAGTTGTCACAAATAATCGCTGTTGTTCAGGACAGTGTTTGTCGCTTTAACCGCGTCAAATGCTGTGCTGGCAGTGTGTTGTTTCACCTTTTGGTGTTCCTACGGGAACCCCCTTTTATTGTCCTAATCGCTAGTTAAAACTATGCACTTTAGTGCAAGGCTTTAGCTTTTATTCATAATTTAGCATCGCGTAGCGATTCATTATTTCAATCCGTGGTTGAGTCCACGGATTAAGGGCTTTCAGCCCGCAATATATACTATGGACTTTTAGTCCATAGTGGTTAATTTTTTACCTGTTCTATTCATTGAATGGAATTCAAAAAAATAAATCATTAAATAGATATAAATAAAATACAAGAAGATTATTGTATTTTTATGAGATAAAACAAGAAAGAACGAGTGCTTTATGAGATGCGCCTGTGCATTACCGCACCAAGCTGCAAAATATATTGCGGTTTTAGTAACTGCACAGATGTTGTTTACGTCTGTTGCATAGCGAGTGAGAAGAAAACGGATACTAAATGTGCTGAAAACAGCAGTAAACGTACCCCGAAAAAAGGCGCGGATACCCCCGCTATTTTTGCGGTTTTTGCGGCGGTGAAGTGAAATGACTGTGTTGAAGTTTTCAGATAGCTAAGAATTGTTATTCATCAGACCAACCTTCTGCTATGTCACCCATTGAACCATCTTCTAAAGGTTTATTTTCTAACTTTATCAGTTTTGTCTTATCTAAAAAGACAGATAACCCTGCTTCGTAACGCTCGATAACATGTGGTGCAGCATCGAGTTCATAATTATCAATTTGCTCTCTAAGTTTTTCACAGGCTTCAATATTTCGTGGATACCAAATGTATGGATAAAATTTAGATGTTCTACGAGCTTGAGAGGTATTTAACCAATCCATTTTATCTTCTTTGGTTGCCTTATGTTTAGCTGCTTGTTCTAGTGCTTCTTTTATTTTTCCTGACAAATATAATGCACCAATTTCTTTGAGATAAAAATGGATATTTTCCTGCTCAATACGTCTACATTTAAAATAAAGATATTTAGCTTCATCATGTTCAAGTTCATTATCTGCACAGCTTTTTAGCCAATCAATATTCACGCCAAAATAATAGACTGGCGCATATAGTAATTCTAATGCCGTTTTGTGTGCGTCTTGTATACGTTCACCACAGCCTACATCTGCTAAGATGTAGTTGCCATAGTTTTTCAAAAACTCCACATAGTAACTGGATATAATGAGTTCATTGTATTTTGACTCATCATCACTAAAAGCTGGGTGGTCACAATTAGATAATGCTTCTTCAAAACAATCCCTTGCTTCACCTAAGTAGCTTATAACTGCTCCAGTTTCGCCTTGATGTTCAGAGACTTTAGCCATCTCAATGCAAATTTGTGCTGTTTGGCGTAAATGGGTTGGGTGTGCTGGAACATGTTCTGCTTGTCGCCAGGACAATAAAGTTTTTGCCATTTGATAAGCATCATTAGTGATGTTATATAAATATTCTAATCGTTCATTTTTCAACCAGTAATTTTGCTTCTGTTGGGGAACATAAGGGGTTTTGATTCGGCAAAGCCTACCTTTACGTGGTATAGGCTTACTCTTTGGCTGATAGAATTTGCTTTTCCTATTAGTGTCTTTTTTTTGAGAAGGCTGCAATCTACCTTTTCGAGGCGGATAAATAATTCCCGCCTAGCACATTTTTTCTTTGTGTTGTTTCACACTATCATAGTATCTTGAAATAGAAGCATTGATGTTTCTTGAGGCTTTAATAATGTTTTTAACCAAGTTCCAATTAGGATCAAGCTCAAAACGACGCAGTTGGTTAAACGCAAACTGACACTCGCTGTTGACCTTTTCAATCCGTCCAAGGTATTTCTTTTGACTGGTGTTACGTGCTTTTCTGCATATACGCACACTCTGTTCAAAATATTGTTCAGCTTCAAACAGGTTTTCAGGGCTAAAGGCTCTATCCATTGCCAATGAAGGGGTATCATCACCATTCACTAAAGGTGCTAGTGCACAACCTGCATGATAATAAAGTTCTGCTAATTTTAGAAAGCGGGTCTCTTTGGGTAGTTGTTCATTGAGTTTTTGTTGTAACCGGTCTCTTAATGTTTTTGGAAAATGATAGGTATCTTGAGCTTGGCGCAAAAAACCTTTTTCTCTCCAAGCTATCAACATGCCATGTAAGTATTCAGTTTTGAAGTATCGCCCAAAGCTTGCACTTAACAATGCATCAGCAGTATGAAAAGTGAAGCCATGTTTGAAGATGGCAAGACGTGTGAGTTTGCTCAGGTCAAAATAAGAGAGTTCTGATACTGGAGGTGATACATTGTCTGTATCAGGCATCGTGTTGATGTCACTACCCAATAAAATTAACCACTATGGACTATATATTGCGGGCTGAAAGCCCTTAATCCGTGGACTCAACCACGGATTGAAATAATGAATCGCTACGCGATGCTAAATTATGAA
>JADGEH010000109.1 GCA_016744475.1 Thiotrichales bacterium
AAAATGCCAATCAGAAACTCAAACTTTGCTTTATTCGTCTTATGGTGAAGCGTCTCGCGGCTCATGCCTCTTGAGATTTCAAATGGGTTCTATAGAGAAATGATCTCAGTGGTACGACTCAAGCCATCCGCTTTAAAAGGCAACGCAAACGGCGCTAGAGGCGCAAAGAACGCCAGCGTTTTCAAACGATGCTTAGCTTAACTCGTTCCCATGCGTCGCATCACTGCCATTTAGTGAAGCCCCAAAGGGGGGGGGCATCTCTATAGCCTAGAGCCACGCCCTAGGTTAAACGGATAGAAGAGATTTAGCCCTGAAAGGGCGCAATAAAACGCCATGCTGCCTTTTATTGCGCCCTTTCAGGGCTAGATGGGTATCATCGACCGAACCCAGGGCGTTGCCCTGGGCTATAGATATTACGCCCCGTTGGGGCTAAAAACCCTTCACTTAAATGTCAGTGACCCTACTGGGTGGCATCACTATAGGGGTATTATTTCAGTTGTACGAGTCAAATTACTCATAAGCCTTGGGTATAAAGCGTGAAATGAGAAGCTATCGTACAAATCATTTCATATTCCTATATCACTGGTTTATTTCCTCTATAGACTCTTAAGATACCGACTCGCGTCACCCACTCTAATGCTCAGCACCTAGCGCCAATAAGGCTTGTACCACCTCTGCATACCCTTCCTGCCGCGCCCAAATCAGTGCTGTCCAGCCTAGAGCGGGTTCTTTGATATTCACATCAGCCCCCTGTTGCGCCAGCCAATTCACCGCTTCAACATGATTGTGACCCGCAGCGACCATTAGTGCAGAAAACCCCGCTTTATCCATCACATCGACACGCGCTCCCGCTGCGTACAAACGTTCCAGCATCGCTAGATTGCCATGTTGTGCCGCACGCATTAAAGCCGTCCATTGGCAATGATCCCGTGCATGAGGATCAGCGCCCGCCGTCAAATACTGTTCAACACGCGCTAAATCATTTGCTTCAGCCACTTGCAGCAAAGCCGTGCGCCCACGGTGATCCCGTTGCTCCAAACGGTTCAGCCAAGGCTGCCAGGCATACAACCCCCACACCAGCGCAATGCAGACAGCAAAAAAGCTAAACGGGTAACGCATCATCAATGTCATCGCTTAAGCTCATTAGACTTGTCCAGGTTTAAGCACCGTAGCGAAAAGCAGCGGGATTGAGCGGTTTTTTTCATTCATTTGAGGCGAATAGTGATTTTATTTAACGAAAGTGAAGGGGGAAAACCGCCAATATCCGCTGTTTTGCAGTCGGTGTCTTAAACCTGGAAAAGTCTATTTTATAAAACCCCAACTCTGCAAACGTTGACGTGCATGACTAGCTTGCCCGCCTTTATTCACCGCTTTTAAATAACGCGAATATTCTCGTGCAGCCACCTGTTTATTCTGCATACTTTCCTGGCTTAAACCCTTCAGAAAAATCGTGCTCGGATTACCAGGAAGCAAGCGCTCATAAGTAGAGAAATTTTGATAAGCACGATCAAAACGTTTCATCGCCATTTGAGTAATGCCACTAATATGATGTGCTTGCGCCTCAGCGGGATAAATTTGCTTGGCTTTTTCCGCAAAACGTTGCGCTTGAGCAGGCTGTTCCAAACCCATTTGACACTTAGACATCAAAACCAAACCCGCGTAATCAGTGGGTGCAATCTTCAGCGCTTTAGAAAATTCAGGTTCCGCCTTCTGGAACTCTTCTTTCCCCATCGCCTGCTCACCATTTTGCATCGCCAAAATCGCATTTTTCACCCGTCTCAAACCCGCCGTGCTATCCATATAACGCTCACGATTCTCAGGCATTGTTTGACGGCCTTTAAACTGGCTAGTCAATGCTTGTTTCGCCGTGTTATAGCGCTCGCTGCTCATCGGATGCGTGGCAAACATCATTTCTAATGCACTGGGTTGATGCTTTGATTTATCCACCAACACCTCCATCAAGCCCACCATGCCTTGAGGATTTAAGCCCGATTGAGTCATGTACTCCATGCCCAAACGATCCGCTTCACGCTCATTCTCACGGCTATAACGCGCCAGCAAAGCGCCCGCTCCCATGCCACCCAGCCCTGTGACCAACTCCGCATAATCCGCATATTTAGTCATTTGCACCACAGTGCCCACGCCCATCACCACAGCATTCGTCAACATGCCCTGACTCATACGCTGAGCCGAATGCCGCGCATTCACATGACCGATTTCATGCCCCATCAAGGCCGCCAATTCCGCCTCATTATCCAACTCCAGTAAAATACCGCGAGTCGCCGCAATACTCCCCCCAGGAAAAGCATATGCATTCACATACGTCGCATTCACCGCTCGAAAAGAATAAGGCATTTTGGGGCGATGCGAAGTACTCGCTAAGTGTTGACCCACTTGAGCGATATACTGATTCAGCGATGCATCCTGTGTAGCACCATAATCATTAGAAAACTGATGTGGCGACTGCTCCTTATCAATACTGATCTCCTGCGCTTCAGACATCAGCATTAACTGTCGATCACCCGACACCGGATTCACCGCACAGCCCCCCACCGCCCCCAGCGTAGACACCCCCGTCAACCACAAAAAATCGCGGCGCGTCATACGTCGTTGATACACACGTTCGCCTAAACTATATTCCATCACTATCTCCTCTTAGAAAAAATAGAAGCTCTCACCGCATTACGCGAGGCTTTAGAGCCTATACGAAGATGGGGAATCGAAGCGAAAAACCTGACCAAAAGGGCGGATTTGCAGCCGATGCTCCCGTTTTCGTATAGGCTCTTAATGCCACACAGCACGTAACACCCACGATCTAAACAATACCAAACCCCATCATTTTTAACAGCCTCTCATTCTAGCCCTTCTCATCCAGCCTGCACCCTACAAAGATAAACCACCTAGCATCACGCAACAGCATTAAATCATTGATATTAAAATATTTTAAAGGCATAAAGAGGTGGGGTTTGATAGAGAGTAACCGGTGTCTGTATCATCAAGACATACATTGACAAGCCCAATTCACAGCGATATAGTCAAGTTCGTTTAGATAGAGTCTAAATTGACACTGATATTGGATAGGACATCACACATTAGGAGACGTTATATGGAACTGAAAGGCAGCAAAACCGAACAAAGCTTAAAAGACGCATTTGCTGGAGAATCTCAAGCGAACCGCCGTTACCTCTACTTCGCAGCCAAAGCTGACGTAGAAGGTTACAACGACGTATCCGCCGTTTTCCGCTCCACCGCAGAAGGTGAAACCGGACACGCTCACGGTCATCTGGAATACTTAGAAGCCAGCGGCGACCCTGCCACAGGTTTACCCATCGGCAGCACCAGCGACAACCTGAAAGCCTCTATCGCCGGTGAAACCCACGAGTACACCGACATGTATCCCGGCATGGCCAAAACCGCCCGCGAAGAAGGTTTTGACGAAATCGCAGACTGGTTTGAGACCTTAGCCAAAGCCGAGCGCTCACACGCCAACCGTTTCCAAAAAGCCCTGGACAACTTAGACGCTTAAGTTTTTCACGCTGCTGGACATAAAAAAGCCACCTTGTTAGGTGGCTTTTTTATGTCCAGTTATAAACATTTAATTGATTAACCACTTCAGAGAATCTTTCTGAATAGGCTGTTAAACCTCGCTAAATCTGAAAACAAGACGCTTGCAAGACGTTTTTCACCACACAAACAGCCTTCTATGTGGACTGACCAGCACAAAACGGTTAGTGTCTTTCTTTTTTTATTTTCTTTTCATTGAATCTACCCATTATTTTTGAATCACTCATCATGTCTCCTACTATAGAACTAGCCATTGATTTAATTCGCCGTCCTTCTATCACGCCTCAAGATCAAGGCTGTCAAGCACTGCTCGCTGAACGTTTGCAGGCTTTAGGTTTTGAGCATCAACATTTGCGCTTTGCGGATGTGGATAATCTGTGGAGCCGCCGAGGACAAGCCGCGCCGCTGTTGGTCTTTGCCGGACACACGGATGTCGTGCCTACAGGGCCCGAGACCACTTGGCGTTATCCGCCTTTTGCGGCTCATGTTGAAGAGGGCGTGTTATACGGTCGAGGCGCGGCTGATATGAAAGGCAGTTTGGCGGCGATGTTGACCGCTTGTGAGCGGTTTATTGCGCGTCATCCACAACATGAAGGGTCTATCGCTTTTTTGCTCACCAGTGATGAAGAAGGCCCTGCCACCCACGGCACGGTGAAAGTCATTGAGTATTTACAGGCGCGCCATGAACAAATGGATTGGTGTGTGGTGGGCGAACCGTCTAGCTCTCAAAAAGTAGGCGATGCGGTAAAAAATGGACGACGCGGATCGTTAAATGGTTATTTAACGATTCACGGTGTGCAAGGACATATTGCCTATCCACATTTGGCGGAAAATCCTATCCATTTATTTGCGCCGGTCATGCAAGCGCTGTGTACACAGCATTGGGATGAAGGCAATGCGTTTTTTCCGCCGACGGGTTTCCAAATCTCTAATATTAATGCAGGCACCGGAGCGACTAATGTGATTCCAGGGGATGTGCAATTGGTGTTTAATTTTCGCTATTGCACGGAGGTGACGCACACTCAATTGCAACACAGGGTGGAACAATTGTTAGATGAGCAGGGCTTGAAATATAGCTTGGAATGGAATCATTCAGGATCGCCTTTTTTAACGCCGGGTGGGGCGTTATTGGAAGCCACTCAAGCGGCGATTACTGAGGTGTGTGGCTTTGATACGGAGCTATCCACCAGTGGAGGCACTTCGGACGGGCGTTTTATTGCGCCCACAGGGGCGCAAGTGTTGGAATTAGGGCCGTTAAATGCCACGATTCATAAGGTGGATGAGTGTGTGAAGGTGGCGGATTTAGATTTATTATCAGCTATTTATGAAAATATTCTGGAGCGTTTGCTGACCTCGCACAGTTCCTAATGTCGATAGGCACAGAGGCTATCTACACCTATCGAATGAATGTTTTATAGCTTATAAGTTTTCAGGTTCAAACCAGGATAATTGCGTGCGCAATGTCACGACTTCGCCAACGATAATTAAACTCGGCGGCTGCACATCTTCATTGCGTAATTGCTCTGGCAAGGTGGCTAATGTGCCAGTAAAAACGCGCTGATTTTTAGTCGTGGCCTGTTGTACCAAAGCGATGGGCGTACTGGCGGCTCGTCCATGCCGCATGAGTTGCTGACATAACATGCCTAAACCTAACAGTCCCATGTAAACCACCACGGTTTGTTGCGGTTGCACCAGAGTTTTCCAATTCAAATCCATGCTGCCATCTTTTAAATGCCCGGTGACAAATACGCAAGATTGCGCATAGTCTCGATGCGTCAGAGGAATGCCCGCATAAGAAGCTGTACCCGAAGCAGCAGTAATCCCTGGCACCACCTGAAAGGGCACGCCTTCCGCTGTTAGGGTTTGAATTTCCTCGCCGCCACGCCCAAAAATAAAGGGATCACCGCCTTTTAAACGTAGCACTCGTTTACCCTCTTTAGCCAAACGAGCCAGCAGTTGATTAATGTCTTCTTGGGGCACGGCATGGTTTGAGCGCTCTTTGCCGACATAAATGCGTTGCGCATCACGACGAGTCATCTCTAACACTTCTTTAGACACCAAGCGATCATAGACCACGACATCGGCTTGTTGCATTAAACGCAAAGCCCTAAAAGTGAGTAAATCAGGATCACCAGGCCCGCCACCGACGAGATACACTTCGCCGTGATTTTTCTCATCATCAGCGGTGTCAATCTGCTGTTGTAAGGCTTTCTCCGCCGCTTCTTGGCGACCTGACAACACCATCTCAGCCACCGGCCCTTGCAACACGTTTTCCCAAAAAATGCGCCGCTTTTGTCCATTGCCAAGACGTTGTTTCACCACCCCACGAAAACGTTCAACCAACTGTGCTAAATGCCCATAAGTAGCCGGAATCATGGTTTCTAAGCGCACTCGTAGCAAGCGGGCTAAAACGGGTGAAGCACCACCGCTGGACACCGCAATTTGAATCGGCGAACGATCAATAATGGAGGGCAAAATAAAGTGTCCAGCCTCCGCGTCATCCGCCACATTGGCTAAGATGCAGCGCTGATCCGCCAACTGCGCAATGTGAGCATTCACGCTTTCATTATCCGTAGCCGCAATCACCAAATAACATCCGTTCAAGTCCTCAGCGGTAAATTCGCCTTGACGATATTCATAAAGACCCGCGTCAATAGCTTCTTGTAAGCCTTCAGTGACATGTGGAGACACGAGATAGACCTGCGCTTTGGCTTTATGCAAGAGGCAAGCTTTACGTGTAGCGACATCGCCACCACCCACAACCAGGCAACGACGGCCTGTTAAATTCATAAAAATCGGTAGAAAATTCATAATCCTGTCATAATTCTTGTAGTGTTTTAGAGGTTTTTCTGGTCTTTCTGGCAGGCAAAACGTGTTGCCAAAAAGAGTAGCTTAGTATATAAGAACACAATGGATTTCTAAAATGCTTTACTTGTTGCTTTGCAACATAATCAATAGCATAGCTTGAATCCATATCCTGTCTCAGTTTGCAACAGTGTTGTTTGCAACATGCTGATTTCAAGCCCAGGACAGCAAAATAACCCACTGATATTCATTGATCAGATAGATAAATACCAGGCATTTTATAACTTCACGGGCTGCTCAGTGCTCACTGATGTGACGCAAAGGCGGCTTTTTAGCACTAAAAACACCATTGCTCCACACTTGAGTGTATAGAGCGTGGAAAATGCAGGATGTTTTAGTCCATTTCACGCTGTGTGAGAAGTTATATTATTCTGCCTCTTTTACTCAATTAGACTTGTTTTACCACTGATACATCATTGTCTGACAAGTCTATTAAACAACTCGCTTTGAGGAGACCATTTATGGCAAATTTTGATGAAGAATTAGACGCAACCGGATTAAACTGTCCTTTACCTATTCTGCGTGCAAAGAAAGCCTTGGGCAAATTAACTACTGGCCAAGTGTTGCACATTATTGCCACTGATCCTGGTTCAGTAAAAGATTTTGAAGCTTTTGCCAAGCAAACCGGTAATGAATTAATGGAATCTGGTGAAGAAGGTGGTAAATATTCTTTCCTGATCAAAAAAGGCTAACTGCATTTCCAGGATTTGAGTAAACCTATTTGCCCACGTTGAATAATGCTTTGTCAGTGGGCATCCATTAGTTTCAGAATTTTTAAGGGGTGGCATTTATGTCTGAGAAAAAACTCGCGATTATCGCAACTAAAGGCAGCCTAGATTGGGCTTACCCGCCTTTCATTCTGGCTTCAACCGCTGCTGCACTTGGTTATGAAACAGAAATTTTCTTCACTTTCTATGGCTTACAACTGATGCGTAAAGACTTAAACTTACAAGTCACGTCTTTAGGCAACCCCGCTATGCCGATGCCCATGCCTGTTCCTGTGTTCATGCAAGCCATACCCGGTATGCAAGGCATGATGACCAGCATGATGAAAAAGAAAATGAAATCTAAAGGTGTTGCCAGCGTAGAAGAATTGCGTGAGCTGTGTATTGAAGCTGAAGTCAAAATGGTGGCTTGTCAAATGACTGTTGATTTATTTGAATTTGATACCAAAGATTTTATTGATGGTCTTGAATACGGTGGTGCCGCCACTTTCTTTGAATTTGCAGGCGAATCTGATATTTGTTTGTATATTTAAAAGCGGTACTGACACAGACTTTGGGTCTGCGTTATTGATTGAAAAAAACAAGCACAAAAAAAGCCGAAGTGGAAACACTCCGGCTTTTTTTATGTGCCTTGGATAGAAAGAGGTAGCATGAGATAAAACTGGAGCTATTAAATAGATGAAGTAAAACCCATTAAACCTACATCATGTAGGTCTCATCATAACGTGAGGGAGACCGTCATAATGTGTAATTGACAAGCCTGCTCAAACCCTTCACTGTATGCGCTCTGACTTTAAACCTTGGAGATTTCATGATATGGGACGCAAACAGACGCGCCCCTGGTGGTGGCGCTGGAGCGCCCAATTATTAACCGGGTTGCTGATTATGTACGCGCTTTTTATGCTAAGCCATTATTACATTTTTTTACAAAAAACCCGGCTTTTAGAACTCGCCGATGAACAGGCTGAAAAACACGCGCTCGATCCGCGTTTATTCCGCGCTTTAGTGACGCAAGAAAGTAGCTGGAATCCTTGGGCTATCTCTTCTGCGGGTGCTGTGGGACTCACTCAACTCATGCCCAAAACCGCCCAGCAGGAATGCGGCTTAGATTTTTTAGAACGCTTCAATCCACATAAAAATTTAGCCTGCGGTGCGTATTATTTAAGCGCTCAATTACGTCGGTTTAAATCCATCCCTTTGGCACTCGCCGCCTATAACGCAGGGCCGACTCGCGTGGCTCGTTTAGGACGTATTCCGCATATCCCTGAAACTCAAGCCTATGTGGCCAATATCATGGAACAAATGCAGCAGCCTTAGCCTCTATTTTCTTTCAAAGTCAATCCAAAACTTTGCCATCCAAACCTCATCACCAGGAGATGCTGACCATGAAAACACGGTTATTTTTCTTACTCAGTGTATTCAGTATTTTGCTATTTAATCCGTCTGCATACAGTGCAGAGCAGGTAGAACAAACACCTGACAATATCCATCAACCCTCTTCAAGACCCTTGCACTTTTTAGACAATGAAGATTTATTAAAACAAGCTGAAACTTTATTACAAAGCACCAATGAAAACTACTTGGGGCACTCTCGCGCACAGAAAAAAGCTGAGATGCTATACCGAATAGCACAAAATGACCTCACCGAATTTAAAATACCCCGTGCTGAGATTGATCTTACTCAAGCAAACGATTTAGACAGTATCAAACAGCTTTCTGAGGCAGCAAAACGGCAACTTCAAGCTCAGCAGCAACAATTGAAATTAGAAGATAACGTAAAACAGCGTTTAAATAAGCGTCATCAAAAAAATGAAGCATTGCATCTAGCCATTGAGAGCTTTATTCGACAACTTGATGAAATTAATGAATTTGCACTAGAAATACATTTTCGCGTACAAGATAAAAGTTTCCAGAAAAAACAAGTGCCAAATACATTAAAGCAGCCAGTACTTAAAAAACAAGAGCAGTTACTGAAGACTCAACTGACTATGCTAAACACTGAACGCCAAGCTCAAAAACAGGACTTAGAACAGCTCAACAAGACTAGTGCTAAAACTCAAGAAGCTATTCAATATACTCAGACTCAAATTGATGCCATTGATAAAGCCTATCAACAAGCCTTAAAGCGCTCAGAAATAGAAAAGAGCTTAATGGAAAAAAATTTAGAACAATTGCAAGCTGATTTGCAAATATCAATGGAAGAAAAAATTTGGTTACAAGGTACCTTTAATCTCTCTTTACGCCAATTTGAACAAGCCGATAAAGCCGCTCAATCACACCAATTAGCGATTAAAAAATTGACTGATCCCGTGTTACAAAGTTGGCAAACCAATACCTTATTGATAAGTCAAGATGATCCTGAAGTCGCCAAGCAAAATGTACAGGCACTACTGCCTTATTACGATATTTTCTTACAAGAAGAAAAAAGCTTATATCAAGCTTTCTTAAAGATTGATGAAACGGGAAAAATCTTAAGTGCTGATACTCGAATTTTACGTGATCATTTATTTAATATGGAAGTCTTGGCAGACCTATTTCAGAAGCGCTTAGAACAAAAAGAAGATATGGCTGATAAGGAAAAACAAGCTTTCACCCTAAAGGTACAAGAATTACACGATACAAGAACCGAGGTGTTAAACAAAGATTCTTATTTACAAAAGCGTCGGCAAGATGCTCATACTTATCTAGCACATTATCAAGACACTATGGAAAAAACTTTACTAGAACGCCAACAAGCAGTGGATGCCTTGGAAAGCTTAAGTAAATCTCAGGACATGCTCAAAAATCTACAAAACTGGGAAGCGAAAATAAAAGATTTAAGTAGTGAACAATTACTTAAAGAGTTTATTGAAAGTCAAAAAGATTTTACACAAGGCCAACTGTCATTGGAGCAGAAAGAAATAGTATTTAACACCGCTAAAGACAGCGTTTCTGAGATTCAAGCTAAATTAGATGATTTACATGATCCTCTCACTCGACAAGCATTGCTTGAAATACAGGATTACAAATTAACATTAAAACAACAGCTTTATAGTTTTGCACATTTTGAATTACCTAAAACAGATACTGTTGCAGCCCCTGAAACTCACCAAAATACGACTGAAAAAAATAATGAGTCGGATAAGAATAATTCCTCTGAAAAAGAAAAAACACCTCATCAACAATTGGTGACTACCACGCTCAATGAAAAGCAGGCTAAACAAGCAGAAATAGAAGCGGAATATGAGAAGCACACGCAATCTGAAACGGTTTATCAAAATCTTTTAACCTCTCGTGTGACGGTATTAAATACGTTTCAAACCCATCGAACTGATTTGTTAAAAGCGATGAATATCTTTCAGAAAGAAACCACGGCTTATGCAGAGGTTTTACGCACGACACAACAAGCAGGTCTGCGCAATTACGCCAATGCAGTGGCTTTGAAAAAAGCTTTAGGGCGTGGAGAAGTCACCTTAGAAAAAGTACCTGATAAAGTCACTGAGGCACTACAACAAGAACAAGCCAAAAATTTAGAAGAAAAAGCCTTAATGATTGAAAGCGAACTCAATCGTATTCAAGAAAGACTATTGAATCTACAACAAAATGATACTGACATTAGCCAAATGCAAGAACTCATGACAAATATTCAAGATCAAGTCGGGGTTGGACTTAATTTATTAGATGAGATTAAAAATTTACAGAAAAAATTTGAAGAGCAGCAGGGCAGTCTTACCGATATTGAACAAAGAACCAGTGAACGTGCCGCCATGCGACGTATGCAAAGCGAAGATACTTGGCTGGATGTGTTTTTAGCCTTTGTTCCCACACCAGAAAATAAAGAAACCTCTGAGCTATTACAAGCTTATTATTTAGAGTTACAAGAATTAGAAGATAAGCAAAAAAACACAAAACAACAAAATGACAAATGGGAATATTTATTAAAACTGGGGGAACAAGAAAAAGAGCTGATCCCAAAGCTTATTGAGCTGTTACACAAAAAAGTGGATGGTTTAAGTATAGAAAAAGACACTGCAAACGTAAAAATTCAAGTACAACTTGCACCTGAACAGGCCGATACACTATTAGCCAGTTTTGCAGCTCGTACTGGTCAGCGTTTAAGTCTTCCAGTGTTATTACCTGTTGAACAAAGATTGAAAGCAATTGATGAAGCTGTTCATCATTTATATGAATATCAAGTGCGCATTGTCACTTTAAACAAGTGGATTGAATTATTTCAACAACGTTTATCGACTCAAGGCTTAAATCAACAATTAGCTTGGTACTCTGATAAAGTGACAAGCTTACATGCGCAAAGTGTGGCTTTACTACGTAGAATTAAACATTTCACAGGCTATTCTAAATCTGATTTAGAGAAAATTCCAGAGACTCAACGACCTGAAACAGTACAAGAAAAGCGTCAGTTCTTTCAAGGTGGAATTGGTTTATTACGTGCTGATCGTTTGCAATTACGTATTCGTGCAGGTATTCAAATTGGTTTAGTGGTGTTAGCTATTGTTTTAGGCGCTATGTTATTAGCCTTGTTAGCCAATCGCTTTATTCGCCGTTTAATCAGCACGGCTCAATCTGATGATAGTGGTGAACATGATCGACATGTTTTGTTAGCCGTCTCGTTCTTAAATATTTTTATTAAAATTGGCATTTGGGCGCTGGCTTTCATTATGATTCTCAGCAATCTAGGGGTTGAGATTGCAGCAATACTCGCCGGACTCGGTATTGGTGGTTTAGCACTGGCTATGGCCGCTAAAGAAACCCTGTCTAATGTATTAGGTGGCATTATGATCTTCATTGAACGTCCATTTACAATTGGCGACATGATTCAAACCGAAGGTCAAGAACCTGCGACAGTGGTTGATATGACGTGGCGCACCACTCGTTTGAAAACCCCGCGTGGCTATTATATTAGCGTGCCGAATATGTTGTTATCAGAAAGTGCCATTGTAAATTACACACATCAACCCACTACCTTAGAAGTCATTTCTTTTGAATTGTCAGCGGAATACACACCGGATGATGTCATGCGTATAGTTGAACAAGCATTAGGAGAATGTCCGGGTGTGATGAAGGATCAAAGATACTGGTCTACGATGCAAGGTTTAGATATGCAACAAGCCGGGAAAGTGACTGTCGTGGAATATTGGGCGAATTGGTTTATTGATGATTACCGTAAACGTTTAGGTATTCGTCAACAGGTGTGGCAGCATATTTGGTTTCATCTCACTCAAGAGGGTATTTTGCCAGTACCTGAAAACTTTAAAGAAATGCAATTACAAGCTCAAGATGGAACACATTTAGTCCTTGATTAAAAGAACACTATAAGGGAAAACACGATGCTTAATGCTATTCAACACAATATCGAACGCGCAGATTATTTGGCTATGGAAGAACTTTCAGAGACTAAGCATGAGTTTTTTCAAGGTGAGATTTTTGCTATGTCGGGAGGAACTTTTAACCACTCGGCTATTTCAGGGAACATTTATGTACATTTAAAAACAGCATTAGAGGGGCGTTCTTGTCACCCTATGAATAGCGATATGCGTATTCATACGCCTTCTGGTTTGGATACTTATCCTGATGTATCAGTATATTGTGGTGAACCTGAACTGAGCGACAACCAGTGTTCTTTTCTTAATCCCATTATCATTATTGAAGTCTTGTCACCTTCCACACGCAGTTATGATCGCGGTGATAAGTTTGCCCTGTATCGTTCTATTTCTAGTTTACGTGATTATATATTAGTAGATTCAGAACAATACTTGGTAGAACATTTTCGCCGTACTGAAAATAATGAATGGATTTTACATGAATACCATGATGAAAATGATACTGTTCATTTGCCTGCCATTGAAGTGGACTTAGCATTGTCAGTGATGTATGAGTCTATTCAATTAAACCCTTGAGTCGTGTAGGGTCAGTTTTGAAAACATGATCCGTGCATTTCACAAGTTATTTGAAACGTTCGGGTGTAGGTTACACACCTACACCCGCAGGATTGGAACGGACTCATCCGGTTTATCCCCACAGGCGTGGGGAACATGGGTGTAGCCTAAAATGCCATTTAAGGGGGTGCGGTTTATCCCCACAGGCGTGGGGAACATGCTAACTGTAACCGTATGATTTTTAAATAGGAAATCAAACGGTTAAATCCTACCCAATAAACTGTTACTTTTTGCAGTTTGTTAAAGATTATATTGTTTTTGTTTTTCAGTGGCTTATATGTTTAGCTTAAAACGGAAAGGTCATTCTACCAACTAGGCTTGAGTTTGCTACCTCTTGGTGGTGATTTTATCGCAAACTTATCTAGCTTTAGAGCCTATACGAAAACGGGATAATCGGCTGCAAATCCGCCCTTTTGGTCAGGTTTTCCGCTTTTTTTCGTTACACGCCCGCTATTCGCCTTAAAAAACTGAAAAACCTGCCTCAAAATAGCGAATTTTCGCTTCGATTCCCCATCTCCGTATAGGCTCTTAACTACGATGATCTAGTACCACTGAAATATTATCTCCAGTATGAACAAGATAGTTAATCATCCCAGCGCCCATAACCTGGGATATTGACTTTATATTCTTCATACGATCCATTCTTTGCATCCGTATGACATTGCTGACATTGGCTGAAAGAACTGAGATCAGGATTGTTTTTCAATACCCGTGCTGGAATGTCTTCATGCTCATGAACAAATCCAGGTAGTTGACTGATGCGTAGTGGTGTTGCCTTTTTGTTCAAGCGTCCAGCGAGTTCATAATAAATACCACTGGGTTTAACATCGCCTGCATTTTCCATTAAGTAGGTGGTTAATTGCTGTTGTTTGTCAACCTCTAACTCGGCATTTTCACCAAAATGGTCGCTCAAATTCCCCAGCATTTTTTGCCAAGAACGCGCAGGCAATAAACCTGGCTGATAGGCAAAATGGCAAGCAGCACATTCTTCTACGTAGCTAGGATCATTTGCCATTGTCAATGCGTGTTTGGCGCGTTTGCCCTCGTGTTCGTGGTGCTCATGTTCGTCATCGTCTGCATATAAGGGGAGTGCGGACAGGGTGAGTAAGCCGCCACCGAGTAAAGCCAGTGTAGAAACAAGATGAAATGTTTTCATAAAAGAATCCTTATTGAGTGCGTAAGAAACTGAGTAAATCGCCTTTTTCCTGCGCGGTACATTCACGTCCTAGCGTCCATTTGCAATTGCGTTTGAACCATTTGTTCATTTTTTTAACTTGCATTAAACGTTTTTTATTGACGGAAGGTGCCATGGCTTGAATGGTTTTACCTGTGGTGGCGTGTTTACCTGCTTGGGTGAGGTTTTCTCCGTGACAGGTGGTGCAACTGCGTTGTCCGTCTTTTCCTGGAAAGGATTTAAACCACAAGGTTTTTCCTGCTTCAGCACTAAAATGAGTGGCACCTGCACTTTGATAGCTTTGTAATAAAGTATCGACAGGTGTTTCTGCTTGTACTGAAGAGGTGAGCAGCACAAAGCTAGTGGTACAGGTTAAAGCCCATTTTTTCATTGACGTATCTCCATTTATTGATTGAAATCGGTTTTACAGCGCAGGCAAGTGCATGGCTCCATCTTCATAGGTGCCCTGCTGCGCATCTTTATGACAAGCCCCACAATTTGCCTGACTCCGCACTTTTTCACTGCGCCACAGAGCGTCTGCTATATCAGCGTGTTTATCCCGCCAATAGGGGGTTTCGGTGATGCGCAGCGGGAGGGTGTGCGGCAAAATAGAATGCAGAATTTTATACGCCGCTTCAGTGCGCAAAGTCTCTGCTGCATGGTTCACATGAAACGTCTCTAACGCTGCTATCGTGTCTTCATCGAGTACTAAATCTTCACCAAAATGCGTTTCTTGTTGCTGCAACAGCGCTTGCCAAGAAGCCGCAGGCAGCAGTACGGGATGATAGGCCGTATGACAAGAACCACACTCCTCACGCCAAAGCGCGTTATCCGCCAATGTAGGGCCGACAAAAGGACGATATGCGGCATCAAACGCATAGCCTTGAAAATATCCGCCCAGCCCAAGCAATAAGACCCATCCCATTCCCAGTGCCAAATAGCCGTGTTTTGCCACCGTCGGCGGGGTGCTTGTCACTTGTTTGTGTCCCGTGATCATGGCGCGAGGTAAATTTTCTCGGTGCAGCAGGCTTTCAAACAACACGCCCAGTAAATGTACCGCGACCAATCCCAACATCAACCAACTGACACATTCATGCCACTCGTGCCAGACTTCACCTTGTTGCGGATCGAACCAGAAAAAAAGGGGGCCGTGACCTTCTTCCAGCCCTAGCGTGAATAATCCTGTCAATGCGATGAGAAAACCTAATCCCAGCAGCGTAAAAACCGCCCACGCTCCCGCAGGGTTATGTCCGACATAATGCTCTCGCGTGAGACTGGGCAAGCGACGCAAATAACGCCACAAGCGGGCGGGCGAATAGGAAAAATGCTGAAAACGGGCATGATGGCTACCGCAAAAGCCCCAGCATAGGCGAAACAACAACAACGCCAGAAATACATAACCGGCAAACACATGTATATGTAGATAACGATCAGCATCGTGGGTGATAAAAGCGACGGTAAAACTGCATACCCACAACCAATGAAAAACACGGGTGGGCAAATCCCAGACACGCACCACCTGCTTAAACATTGGGCAGCCTCCGTAGGCTCTGTTGACATTTGGGGTTGATTGGATTTTTAGCTCCATTTTTGGGCTGACAAGGCCTTTTTTTCGTAGCAATGCATTCCATTGGTAGAAAAAAATAACGCTGTCAGCACGGGAATGGGGCAAAAAGCCGCCAGCATCCAAATGTCAACAGAGCCTAAAATACTGTTGAACTTGAGGGAAGTATGACAAGGGAAACTTAAAGCAAACTTAAACAGGAAAAAAATTGAAGGGGGATGGTGAATAAAAAACTGACTTGATACAGCCAACTCATCTGATGTGTATAGACAACATGAATCATTTATACGACTCAAGCCATCCGCTTTAAGCCCTTAAAAGACAACGCAAACGGCGCAAGAAGCGCAAAAGAACGTCCGCGTTTCCAAACGATGTTTAACTCGTTCCCATGCGCTGCATGACTGCCATTCAGTGAAGCCCCAAAGGGGCGTGATATCTATAGGGCAACGCCCTAGGTTAATAGCCTATACGAAAATGGGATAATTGGCTGCAAACCCACCCTTTTGGTCAGGTTTTCCGCTTTGTTTCGTTAAATAGCCCGCTATTCGCCTTAAAAAACCGAAAAACCTGCCTCAAAATAGCGAATTTTCGCTTCGATTCCCCATCTTCATATAGGCTCTAAATGGATACAAGAGACTCAGCCCTGAAAGGGCGACATAAAACGCCATCCCGCCTTTTATTGCGCCCTTTCAGGGCTGGGTGGGTATCATCGACCAAACCCAGAGCGTTGCCCTAGGCTATATAGCTAAAGTACATCATTTATAGGCTTTCGATATAGCCAAGCCCAAGACTGCCAGTCCTTCAAGAACTAGCAGTCTTAACAACTGATATAATTTTGC
>JADGEH010000110.1 GCA_016744475.1 Thiotrichales bacterium
TAGTTTGTAACGGCGTGAGGACATCGGCTTTGTTTACCTTTTGCAAAATATTATGATGAGTGTATAGGATAACTTGGAGGGAGTTCTTTTACAGCCTCAGACTGTGGGAACGAGTGAAGCATCGTTTGAAAACGCTGGCGTTCTTTGCGCCTCTAGCGCCGTTTGCGTTGCCTTTTAAAGCGGATGGCTTGAGTCGTACAACTGAGATCATTTCTCTATATATAGCTAAATGAGATCATTTATAGGCTTGCGATAGAGCCAAACCCAAGACTGCCAGTCCTTGAAGGACTGGCAGTCTTAACAACTGATGTAATCTTGCTATATAGCCAGGGGCAACGCCCCCCCCCTGGAATGAGGGAAGCCACCCAGGGCGCTGCCAAATGGCTTAGAGCCTATACGAAAACGGGATAATCGGCTGCAAATCCGCCCTTTTGGTCAGGTTTTCCGCTTTTTTTCGTTAAATAGCCCGCTATTCGCCTTAAAAAACCGAAAAACCTGCCTCAAAATAGCGCATTTTCGCTTCGATTTCCCATCTTCGTATAGGCTCTTAGTTCTAAAATTTTCTTGTTCTACAAGGCTTGACCTGAGACACGGTATTTGGATGGTCTACACGGCATCAAAACCTTGACGTTCTTCTACCCTTGCGGCCCATACATCAAATTAGGTAAAAACAAACTAATCGCGGGGATATAGGTGACGAGGATTAAAAAGACCAGCAAAATCAATAGCCACGGAAATACGGCTTTCACTACATCTAATAAGGGCATATCCGTGATGCCGACAATGACAAAGATGTTGAGTCCCACCGGGGGCGTGATCATCCCTACCTCCATATTGACCACCATGATGATGCCTAAATGAATCGGATCGATACCGAGTTCAACGCCAATAGGAAATAGAATCGGAGCCATAATGAGCAGCAGTCCAGACGGTTCCATAAAGCTACCGCCGATCAGCAATAATACGTTCACCACCACCAAAAACATCCACGGTGACATGCCCGCTCCAACAATCATTTCTGCAATCTGTTGAGGCAGTTGTTCGGTGGTGAGCACATGCCCAAACAGCATCGCATTGGTGATGATAAACATCAGCATAATCGTGACTTTACCCGAATCCAACAGCACTTTAGGCACTTCAAAAAAGCCCATGTCACGATACACAAACACGGCAATAATAAAGGCATAAACCGCTGCAATGGCGGCGGCTTCGGTGGGGGTGAAAAAGCCGCTGTAAATCCCGCCCATGACTATCACGATCAATAGCAAACCCCAACTGGCGCTGAAACCGGATTGCATGACTTCAGTCAAAGAAGCGGGTTCCATTTTGGGTAAATTGTGTTTACGAGCAAAAAAGTAAATGCCGCCCATCAACATCAGTCCCGCTAAAAGGCCGGGCACCACGCCTGCCATGAACATTCTTCCTACCGACACTTCGGTAATCGCCGCGTAGACCACCATCACAATGGACGGGGGAATGAGGATGCCGAGTGTTCCTGCGCTGGACACCACGCCCACCGCAAACTCTTTGCTATACCCCGTAGACACCATACCCGCAATAACGATTGAGCCAATGGCGACCACCGTGGCGGGCGATGATCCAGACACCGCTGCAAATAGCATACAGGCCAATACCGAAGCCATCGCCATGCCGCCGCGAATGGAACCCACGCAGGCAATCGCAAAGCGAATAATGCGTCTAGCCACGCCGCCCGTGGATAAAAAGGCGGCGGATAAAATGAAGAAAGGAATAGCCAGTAAAGTAGCGTGTTCCATGCCTTGAAATAATTTCAAGGATAAAGACGCTAAGGAATCATCAGAAAACATGAAAATGGTTAATAAGCTGGATAAACCTAATGCCACAGCCACAGGCACACCGATGACCATGAGAAAAAACAAAATGCCAAACAAAAATAAAACAGTCATGGTGGTTTATCCTTTTTCTGTAGAGGCTAATGCCGCATCATGTATGCGGTGTTCTTCAATCGCTTCTTTAGCTTCATCGGCTAAAACATGCACTTCTGCACCAATAATGAATTGATAAAAAACGGCTGCGAAACGCAGAAACAATAACACCATGCCAATCGGTAAAATTAAATACACCACCCATTGTTGTACGGGTAAGTCTTCTGCTTCAATCCCTAAGTTATACATGATATTGATATAATGCCAACTGCCTATAAAGATTAAAACACAGTAGCTCATGCAAGCTATCATGGCGATAATCCCCACCATTCGCTGTCCACCTTTGGGTAATAAATTCACAAAAGTATTCACGCCAATATGCGCTCCTACACGCACACCGTAAGACACGCCGAATAACACCATCCAGGCAAATAAATAGGTGGTTAATTCTAATGCCCATACCGCGCCTGAATTAAACACACTTCGAGCAATGACTTGAGAAAAAGTAATAATAGTCATTGCTGCTAGAAGTAAACCAATCAGGGTTTCTTCTAAACGGTTATATATTTTTAGAAAAGTTAGCATCTTTTTGTGCCTTGTGGTTGTTCACCGGACAAATGCTGCCCGGTGTATCAATTAAGAAGGGTGAATAAATGGATTGTTAGACTGATTGCAAGGGGTATTCATCGACTGCAAAGGCGTGGATTTTGGCCTGTTTTTCCGCTTTTTCTCAACCAATAGCCCGCTATTCGTTTCAAAAAACCGAAAAAACCGCCTCAAAACCACACCTTTTCGCTACGATGTCTGCCCCTCACAACAAGTCTATTATTGATTAACTTGAATAGCTGCTTCAATGACATCTTTACCAATTTGTTTTTCAAATTCATCCCAAACAGGTTTCATTGCTTTACGCCATTTAGCCACTTCTTCTTTAGTTAAAGTCAGCACTTCAGAACGACCTGAATCAATCACTTTTTGACGTGACTCCATCGCTAAGTCATAAGCCTGTTTATTCACTTCAAGAGTGACTTCAGCGATGATTTTTTCTAATTCAGTGCGAATATCATCGGGGAGTTTTTTCCAGAAACCCGCATTGGTGACTAATAGATAATCTAAAGCACCATGATTTGTTTCTGAAATGTATTTTTGTACTTCGTGGAATTTTTTAGAAAAGATATTAGACCAGGGGTTTTCTGCGCAATCTACAACACCTGTTTGTAAAGCATTGTACACTTCAGCAAAAGCCAGTTTTTGAGGATTAACGCCCACAGCTTCAAATTGTGCTTGTAAAACATCAGATTGTTGAATGCGACATTTCAGACCATTAATGTCTTCTGGAGTGCGCAAGGCAGTATTACCGGACAATTGCTTCATGCCATTGTGCCAATAGGCCAAACCTAAATAGCCTTTTTTACTCATTGATTGCAGCAACTGCTTGCCCATATCACCATTTTGAAAACGTTCTAGGGCTTCTAAGTCATCAAACAAAAAAGGCAGATCAAAGACCTGTAATTTTTTGGTGTATTTGCCAAACTTTGCTAAAGAAGGCGCTGCCATTTGTACATCACCTAACAGCAAAGCTTCCATGACTTTTTTATCATCATACAATTGCGAATTAGGATAGACCTCAACCACTACCTTACCCGCCAAACGTTTTTCTACTAATTCTTTAAACATTTTCCCACCCACGCCTTTGGGTGTGGATTCCGCAACAACATGGGAAAATTTGATTTTAATGGGCGCAGCTTGAACTGCGACGCTAGTGGACAGCAGGGTTGCGGCTGCCAGGGTTAAAGCGATAAAACGCATATTATTTCTCCTTGTAACATGGGTGGTTATTAAACAGCGGTTTAATATTGACTCGTACAGCATGAAATAAACCGAAACATATTAATAATAAAGTACGAATATTAATGGCTTTTCATCGTGCCTGTTGTTGAGCGTATCAGTCGGTATTAATACACTTTTTGTCACATCTACGCACAACATCAACAGGGTTATATTTCAATACTAAACCGCAGAGTGAAAGGCTACTCGTGTCAATCATCAATATCAAGATAAACTCTCTTTATCAAGATGAGCTTAAGAGCCTATACGAAAATGGGATAATCGGCTGCAAACCCGCCTTTTTGGTCAGGATTTCCGCTTCGATGCCCCATCTTCGTATAGGCTCTAAGGGCTGATAGCACATTCATCTTTGCCATTCACAAACCGTCTCAAAGAGGTAGAAGTCTCTATAATCAAAGCAGAAATCCTCTGCCATAGGCTTAAGCTGAGTGTCAGATAACACCGCAAAACCACCTCGCAAAATCGTATCATTACGTTAAAAGCTCGCTCATTTGAGACGGGGTTGAAATATCTGTTTTTGAATAATGGCCTTAAGTGAATAGCAGTAGGGTGAACACCCAGCTTGCGTTGCCCTATTCATGCTTTCATAAAAAAACCATTAAATAGCTATGGAATTCAAGCAAAGAGTACGCAATATCTTCAGATTTCAACTGTCAGTCTGTATTGGATTTGTTAAAGATAGCATCCACTTCTCGCTACGATGCCTATCCACACAACCATTAAGCCTGTCAGATACGGAGAATCCCAAAACAAGGAGTTATCCCAATGGCTGAACGCGACCATTTGCGTCATCGCCTACGACGTTCCCATAGTGCCTCACTCGATACCTGGAAAAACCGCGAAGATTGGGCGGAATGCGAAGACCCTCCCAAACGTGATGTCGTGCTGAGATGTGGTTGGGGGCGATTAATCTTTGGTCAAACCTTTCGTGACAACCGTAAAATCGCCGAGCTGCTGCGCTCTGAAGCACAAGGTAAACGCGACATTGCGATGTACTTATTTGATCCGCATGTTGCTCTCTCTCTGGCACCGCAGGAACTCTTTTTAGACCCCTCCCACACTTTCCGCCTTTGGCTAGAACGCTATCGCCCTGATTCTCGTCGCCCCAAAGGTTTCATTGTCCGCTTATTACAAACTTTAGAAGATGCAGAAGCGGCGCAAAATATTTATCTAAAACGCAAAATGGTGCCGCCACCACCCGCTTTTATGTGGGAAAACCGCATGTCGAAAATGCTCACCTACCTGGTTGCCGAAGATGAACAGACAGGACATGTTATCGGGACTGTGACGGGCGTTGATCACCGTGAAGCCTTTAATGATCCAGAAAATGGAGCCAGCCTGTGGGCTTTAGCCGTAGACCCACAAGCCGCACATCCCGGCATCGGTGAAACCTTAGTACGACATCTTGCCGAATATTTTCAAGCACACGGGCGGGCGTTTATGGATTTATCCGTCATGTATGACAATGCCCCCGCGATTCATTTGTATGAAAACTTAGGTTTTGTGCGCGTGCCGGTGTTTGCCTTAAAACGCAAAAACCCCTGGAATGAACCGCTTTATATCGCGCCGGAGCCTGAAACCCCGCTTAATCCTTATGCCACGATCATTATTAACGAAGCACGGCGGCGCGGTATTGGGGTGGATATATTAGATGCAGAAGCGGCTTATTTTGCCTTGAATTTTGGCGGACGCAGCATCGTTTGCCGCGAATCCCTGTCTGAGCTGACCAGTGCTGTCGCCATGAGTCGCTGTGACGATAAAGCCGTCACCAGTCGCCTGCTCAGTCAAGCCGGGCTGCGCGTACCGCAACAAATGTTGGTCAGCACTGAAGAGAAAAGTCAGGCTTTTTTACGTCAATATGGGCGCATTGTGGTCAAACCCACACGCGGTGAACAAGGCATGGGCATTAGCGTGGATATTCGAGATGAAGACAGCCTGAACACTGCGATTAAAGAAGCACGAAAATTCTGTGATCGGGTGGTGCTCGAAGAATTTGCAGAAGGCCAGGATTTACGCATTATCGTGATTGGGTTCAAAGTGGTGGCAGCTGCCATCCGCCGTCCCGCACAGGTCACGGGAGATGGGCAACATACCGTGCAAGAATTGATTAAAAAACACAGTCGCCGCCGTGCCGCCGCCACCGGGGGAGAAAGTCATATCCCACAAGATGCAGAAACCGAGCGCTGCATACAAAATGCGGGTTACAGCATGAAAAGCGTGCTGCCCCAAGGCGAAATATTATTGGTGCGCAAAACCGCCAATTTGCATACGGGCGGGACTATTCACGATGTCACCGCTCTGCTCAGCCACACCTTATGCCAAGCGGCGATTGAAGCGGCTCGCGCTATTGATATTCCCGTGACCGGTTTGGATTTTCTAGTACCCAAGATCGATGGCAAGGAATACGTGATTGTGGAAGCCAACGAGCGCCCAGGGCTGGCCAATCACGAACCCCAACCCACCGCAGAAGCCTTTGTTGATTTATTGTTTCCAAATACTATTTGGCGCTGATATAGAGAAACGACATTAGACTTGTTGCGAGGAGCAGGCATCGTAGCGAAAAGGTGTGGTTTTGAGGCGGTTTTTTCGGTTTTTTGAGGCAAATAGCGGGTTATTGGTTGAGAAAAACTGGAAAAACAGGCCAAAACCCACGCCTTTGCCGTCGATGAAGACCCCTTGCAACAAGTCTATTATTGCGTCAGCGGTCTGGAATCAGTTCTGACAGAGGAGGTTCAAGCACAATGGGATGCCAAACCTTTAAAAACCCTCAGCTAGTGAATCATGCCGTTTCATTCAACGCTATCAAACATCATGCGTTTGAACTGCTATACCATGAGGCTGACATGGATGAGGTCATGCCCTGTTTAACACGACTCTTTTTACAAAATCCCACTTCCAACAGACCGCATCGAAAACCACCCCGTAAAAAAGCCTCTCCGTGTCAAGAAGCTGATTTTTTAAGACGGCGTAAAAAGTAGTGTTTTTAGCGGGTAATGCCTTAAGTGAATGGCAGTGGCGTAAGGCGAGTGGGAACCAGAGAAACCCAAGACTGCCAGTCCTTCAAGAACTGGCAGTCTTAACAATTGATATAATTTTATAGATCGTAAATCTGCTCCCACGCTCTTACGAATTTGAACTATGAGAAAGAAAATGAATAAAGAATCCCAAAAAAATGAGATGCCAGAATCTATCCTTCCTTACCTTAATGAAATAGCAGATCGTCTTTGGGCTGGGCGAGCTGCTGTTATGGTGGGTGCGGGTTTCAGTAAAAATGCAAGCAAAGCATTTCCTGACTGGTTCCAATTGGGTGATCTCTTTTATGAAAAATCCTATGGTAAAAAACCTAATTTAGATAAGAAAAAGTATCAAAACCCGCTACGATTAGCAGAAGAGGCTCAAGCTGCTATCGGACGACCTGCGTTAGAAAATTTGTTGCGTTCCTCCATCCCCAATTTATCAGTTGAACCTTCCGATCTTCATGTTCAACTGCTAGAATTACCTTGGGCAGATGTGTTTACCACAAATTATGACACCTTACTTGAACGCGCTAGTGCTGGAGTTGTAACACGGCGCTATGAACCAGTAGTCAACAAAGAAGATATTCCTTATGCCGTTAAGCCAAGAATTGTAAAACCACATGGTAGTTTTCCATCTGAGCGACCTTTTATTATCACTGAAGAAGATTATAGACGTTATCCTTATGAATTCGCACCTTTTGTAAATACCGTACAGCAAGCACTGTTGGAAAACACTTTTTGTTTAATTGGGTTTTCTGGGGATGACCCAAATTTTCTTCAATGGATGGGATGGATTCAAGACAATCTCGGTAAAGATAAAACACAAAAAATCTATCTTGTTGGATTATCTTCTTTATCGCCCGCCAGATTACAATTGTTAGCACAGCGTGGGGTTATTTTCATTGATCTGTCTCAATGTACAAACATTGAAAAAGGTCATCATGGACAGGCTTTGAACTATTTTTTTCAATATCTACAATTAAGAAGACCTAATGCGCTTGATTGGCCTTCTGACCGAAAAACAGATTCTCCTTCTTATGATGATAAAGATCGTCTCGAAAAAATACAGAAGGTCACAGAAGAATGGCGAGAACAACGACAGGCTTATCCAGGATGGTTAGTGTTGCCGCAAAGTAATCGAGAAACTCTGTGGATTTTTACTCAATCTTGGGTGGGTGTTCTTCCCGATATTGATAAAGTTAAATTAGGTTTAGATATTCAATATGTGTATGAATTGATTTGGCGACTTGAACGCTGTTTGCTCCCCATTTTTTCAAATGTTGCTAAATTCTATGAACAGCTAATTGAAAAATACAAAACTAAAAATGACTTTAGGGGTGAATGGTTGGCCATTTCGCTTGCCATGTTACGTTTCTATCGAGAGGAGGGACTTATTGATAAATGGGAAAAAAATCAGAAACAGATAAAACAGTATTTAAATTTCCTTTCAGAAGATCAAAAAGAATTTTTGAATTATGAAGAATACCTGTTTAACTTATTCAAATTAGACTTACCAAATGCTAAGCAATCTCTTGAACAATGGCGACCCAATGAATCCCAACCGTATTGGGTAATTAAAAAGGCAAGTGCCCTTGCTGAAATGGGGCAACTTAATGAAGCTGCAACAATTGTTAAGGATGCACTCGAAAATATACGAAAAAAGCTTAATCAAAAAGCTGGGGTCTCAGACCTTACATTAGTTTCCCAAGAAAGCTATGCCATGCTCTTGGCTAGATATATTCAAAGTGCTGCGGCATTAGAAATAAATGAATCAAGCGAGTTACATGATGAAAAAACACAGTTCAATGATCGTTGGAACGAACTTAAGATTTATAAATGCGATCCATGGAACGAATTAAAACTCTTTGAGTTAAGGTTAGAAAAGCCTCCCGTCCAACAAAAAAATGTCACCGAAAAACGTGAATTTGATATTGGTCGAATAACGCACATTCGTCACTGGATTAATTCTGATGATGAAGTTCTCCATGCTTATGCTTTCCTGCGTTTCAGTGAAGAGCTTGGGTTACCTTTTCGCATTAACAACCATGCGCTTGCAACTAAAACTGCTGAGGCAAGTCTGCAACGTATCTCGCAAGATTCTCCATTTTTGGCTATAGCTACGTTGGTTAGATTAGGTGATGATAAGGTGGTTGATAAACTATTCAACCGTGAATCAGTTTACCAATTTACTCTCCAAGAAGCTGATTCGTTCATACAAAATTACCTGGATGTACTCAAAAAATGCCAGAATGAAATTCATGCAGGAGATGCTTTTCGCCAGAATACTTTCTGTGTACGCCTTGCTCAACTCTTGCCAGAAATAATTTCCAGACTTTGTTGTAAATGTTCTATTGAAATAAAAGATCAAGTGCTGGAATTCATCACTCAACTGTATGCGTCTCCTGACAAAATGCAGTATCGAAATATAGGGCATTTAACTAAGCGTCTCTTGAATTCAATGCCTGATGCGGAACAATATAGTCGTGTGCCAAAACTTCTCAAAATTCCGTTCCCTAATACCTCACACTCAATTATTGAACGTGACTTTTTAAACCCATTCATATTTCTTGAGATTGAGACTCGAAATGAACAAAATAATATAAAGATTGACTCACAATTGCTCGATGCTTTACTTCAACAAGCTAAGTCGGACAATGCAGAACTAAGATATTGGTCATTAACTTCTTTGATAAAACTTTATAATTTCAAACTGCTTAGTGATGCAGAAAAAATTAAGCAGCTTGCAATAATTATTTGGCAAAAAACAGACAAGTTTGATCTGCCAGACGGTACAGATTTTTACAAATTTGCTTTCCTAAAGCTTCCTCATCCAGAAGATATAGACCCTTCTCAACTTTTCAAAAAGTATGTTAAGGAAACAGCTTTTCCTATTCAGGGGGAAGATAAAGGTGTTGGTATAACAGGCGGGGATATTCGCTTAGTAAACAACATTATTGGTGCAAATAATGGGGGAATAGATATTTGGACTTCAGAAGATGTAATTGAAATCCTCCAACGCCTGATTGAATGGTGGGATGCCGATAAAAATCGATTAAAGACAAAGGATGTTAGGACTTTTGGCTTTGCATCTATTCCAGAAGAATTTCATTTTCGATTTGAGCGTGCAATCGAGTTGCTTGCAGAAGTTGTCGGTTTTAAGTTAAGCGAGACCACGTCAGATGATACAAAAGCCTCTCTTAACAAACTACTTAAAGAAATGAAGAAAAATGGATTTCAAACTTTATGTGCTGAGGCCGCCTGCATTCATCTATACTCTGAGCAAAAAACAGAACTGTATGCACAAATTCATGAAGCATTGATTTCAAACCAAAACAATGTCAAAACAGATGGCATTTGGGCTATTAACAAACTGCTTGTTAGTCGTTCTAACGATAAAAATAATTTAGAAACTTCTGAGCCACTTTCAATGTTGATCCAATATCTTATCTGGTCTGATATGCATTCTATAACGCCAGCATTGTGGGTTGTCATTAGTATTTTAAGAAATATTCCTGATAGCTTTTCAACAAATTTGGAAAATGCCACCCAAAAATGTCTTGAAAAGCTATTTTACGAGACGGCATACGATAATATAAATAGCCTAGAACTGACTTTTGATGAAAAATTAGAAATACGTCGTGTAGCTGCATTGCTTGCAGCAAAACTTTATTTCTATTATAAACTCACTAAAATGACGCCAATACCTAGTATTATAGAAAAATGGCGTGAGCATTGTTTGCTGTCTAATGAGTTTTCAGAAATAAAAAACATGTGGAAAAACTGTGAATCCATAAATAACATAGAAAATAAGGGCAAGTAACCTATAGGGATATTTCATCATTTATGCGAACTTCCCATAAATATTCATTCTCTCTAGTTCCCACGCGCTTTGAGGCTGTAAAAGAACCTCATTTTTGGGATTTTCGACAACGTAAAATCAATAGCTTACGGGTGAAAAACCACCCGTTTTTGGAGTTCTTTTACAGCCTCGCTTTGCGTGGGAACTCCAAGCACCGCGCCTGCGGTGCGTCTGTGATGCAGGCCCGTCACCCCTGGCTCCCACGCAAGGCGCGTGGGAGCCAGACATGGCTTTTACACGCGGCGTATCATCATCAACCCACACCCAAAGCCTTTTGAGCGCCCTATCCCTTCATATAACATTTGCGTAAAGGCTTGGGGTTCGGTGATGTTGAGTACGCCTTGATAATCCAAGGTGCTGAAACGTACCGTGTGCCGCCCTTTGGGTTTGTAAAAACGATGTTGTTGATAATTGTCCACCGCTACACTCTCCACTCGAAATCCGTGCTTGTTGGCACGCTCGACTAACCAAGGCGGTCCTGCTTGTTGCACGAGTGCCGCTTGCGATAGCGATGTGCCATTGGTTTTGCTCAGCGTCTTTTCTCTCATCACTATGTCGTCGCGTAAGCGTTTGGTATCGGCTTTGTCATGGCTGCGCTTGCGGGTGATGACGGGATTGACGCGCAGCATAAAAGCCAGCCGTTGTCCGTTGGCTAGTTGGGGGGCGAACGGTTTGCTGTCGATATGCCAA
This sequence comes from Thiotrichales bacterium, assembly GCA_016744475.1. Classification (GTDB taxonomy): domain Bacteria; phylum Pseudomonadota; class Gammaproteobacteria; order Beggiatoales; family Beggiatoaceae; genus BB31. The sequence goes on from JADGEH010000110.1 coordinate 11,319, forward strand.
ACACCTTGGGGGTCTTGGGGCAGGCGTGATGACAAAATATAAAACAGCGGCCAACTGCCTTGTTGTTCACGACGAAAGATGAAGTCACGGGGTTGTTGATGATCGGCGGTGTATTGCATGAGTTGCCACACGGTTTGATGATCGCCGTACATGTCATTGGGAATCGCTTTCGCTAATGCTTTTATCGGCAACCCAGGTTTGAGTTTGACGCGCGAGAAATACAGCATGTCATTCTCCTTTTAATGCGGCGTAATGTTCATTGCGTTTGCCAAATTCCCAGCGCCGCCGTGAGAGCGGTCTGTCATTGCGCGGCGTGGTATGCAGCGGCGGCGTGTGCGCTAAATCGGTGTCTTCCCAATAGAGTTCAGGGGGTGACACGCGCATGACGTTCAAACCTGTCTCGCGCTCAAAGTCTAATAGTCCATCTTCTCTATTTTTATCGAATGTTTGCAGCGCTTGTTCGATGGATTGAGCGGCGATAATGTGCGCTCGGAGCGGCAGGGCTAAAGGGCAGGATTTGCGCCCTAAATACAGCGTGAAACGGGGCTTTTCTAACGCGGCTTGCAGTGAGCTTAAGCTCGATGTGGAGGTGTTTTTATGCCACAAGCACACGGTGTAAAAGCCGTCGCAGCGATAGTCGCGGCTGGATAGGACGGTGCCTAAAGCGGCTTTATGAGCGAGTTCATCACGGCGGCTGTGAAAATATTTCAGTTTTTTGGTGTTTTTCGGCACTTGCGAGGTGTGGTAATCACGCAGCATCACGCCTGTGCTATCCACCCGCACGGCAAAGCCGTAGTCTTGAGCCAAGGCCGCTTGTTTGTCGTCTTCGTCTCGGCGAATACCTTGGGCTGCGGCTAATAAGCCGAGCACCGCCGATTTGGATGGATGCGATGTGGTGGGGCGTTGTTCGCCTACTGCGATGTCACCCCAAGCCGCCATCGCGCCATAGAGTTGGAAGAGTAAAAAATCGGACATGTTCACTCTCCCACAAAGCGAATAATGTCTTGCAAGCTGCCTTCTGGCGTTTCCGCGTTCATGATGGCAGGAGACCCTTCTGCACAGGGCCCATACACGGTGTCCATATTGTTGCGGGTGTCTTGTAAGCGTTGGATGGCGTTGCTTAACATACCTTTTCCTGTGCCGGAGACGGGTTTGAGAAAAGCGACGGATAATGAGCGCGGTTGTTGATCGCCTTTTTCAGCCAGAATGAAGGAAGCGCGAGCACGCGAGGCAAAGGTGTTTTGTTTGCCAGTGGGGGAAACGGTGGCTGCCGCTTCGCTGAAGGCTTTTAGGGTTTTATTGACTAACTCACTGTCATGGCTCAAGTTTTCACTTAACAGGCTTTTGTCAATGCAGATGTATTGGTAGAACAAGCCCGCCGCGAATTCGGTCTCGCCCATGTGCGCTGCGCCCAACTCGTCTTTTCCGTCATTTAAATCATCGACAGCGGTAAAGAAGTCATCTTCGACGACTACGGTATGTACGCTGATGGCATGAGCGACTTGTGCAGCGGCCTCCATATTGTATTGCGGCGAAGAGGCTAACATGCGACCGAACAAGGCGATGTCGATGGCGCTGTGTTGTTTGCGCAGTAGTTCGAGTTCATCTTCATTGGGTTCGCTGCCGCGTTCTGCCAGTTGTTCTGCAAGCTCTTTAATCGCGGTGCTTTCTTCAGGGCTGAAATGCGTGAGTTGTTCAATGGCGGCGGTGTCTTTAGCTTGTAATTTGCCAAAGCGTTCAGCGATTTTTCTCGCCCACAGCAAAGCCTTTTTTTCATCCACGCCTTTATTGATTAAGCGGTTGCGCACCTCTTCACCCATTTCTCGCGTGCGTTCGCCGATGTGACTACCTAAAGCCTGTTTAAATACATCCGAAGTGCGCCAAGCACGTTTCAAACTTTGCGAAGAAATACGCAAGCGTTGCTCTCCGCCCATGATGGCGGTTTTGGGGCGACCTAAATCATCGCGGTTTAAATTAGCGGGAGGATAAGAGGTTAAGAGGTGTAGTTGAATAAAACGAGACATGCTGATGCTCTCCTTGTGTGTTGACTGGGGTATTTTATTAAAATCAGTGAAATGGACGGTTTTTTAGCGCTTAAGTCTTGTTTTTATAAAGAATCAGCTTTTCGTTACAGCGCTTAAACCTGCGCCTGTTTAGTACAGCAAAGGTGAGGATTTTATAACACAGCTATTTTAGATGCTGTTTAAAAAAACATCAGGTGTGAAGTGTGTGTAGTCAGATATTCAGGGGTTATTCCTAAAGTTCTACAGCATTAGAGTGATATGAGGCTCCAAACTGATATTATACCGAGGCTTGATGGCTGATTAATATTAGACTTGTCCAGGCTTAAGACACTGACTGCAAAATAGCGGATATGGGCGATTTTCCCCGTTCACAACGTGACGCGAATGACTATTCGTCTTAAATGAACTAAAAAAACCGCTCAATTCCACTGCCTTCACTTAAGAAAAAGGCTTTGAATTCAACGTGTCACCCCCCTCCTTCGAGGAGGGGGAATACAATCAACTACTGGCAATGCTACTAGGCTTCACTGGATGGCAGTGGGCTTAAACCTGGATAAGTTTATTAGCTTCCCCCCTCCTTAAACACTGGCGTTCTCTTGCGCGTTTGCGTGATTTTTAAGGGGGATTAATAATGCGTTTAAGCAGGTGGCTTGAACAATACAACTGATGTCATTTTAGAGGAATCACCATGCTGGATCACCAAACCATGAGTTTTGAACACTATTTAAATAATGAAAAAGGCAGTCCTAAATATGAATTTTCCACGGGGCAATTGCACCCTTTAGCTGAAGTGGATGATGTTTATTTTGCGGTGCGCATGAACTTGGCTTTTCTGCTGAATGAACACTTTAGTAAACAAGATGGCGAAGTGCATGTGGGGGAAACCAAACTCTATACTGAGGCGACGGATACCTGTTTATATCCCGATATTCTGGTATCTTGTGGCGCGGCTCAACAGCATCAGTTGTATAAAACCCAGGCTAATGTAGTGGTGGAAGTGGTGAATAACGCTAACCGTGGTTACAAGCTTGGGCACAAATTACCCTGTTATCGCCGTGCAAATATTGCAGAAATTCTCATCGTCAATGCAGAAACACCGGGCGTGGAATATTTATGCCGTGAGGCTGATCACTGGCGCTTGTGGGATATTGCCGCTGATGCTGAGCTGAGTTTACCCAAAGTGGGTTTCAAATGTGCGGTGGCTGAAATTTATCAGGATGTGTTTGAGTAACTCGCGTTACGTAAAGATGCCTTTTTATAAAAGCCCGCTACAGCGGGTTTTTTTGTGCTTATCTTAGGCTCTATTGACTTCATTAAAAACCAAGATTTATAGCCTCACCCATAGCCATTGGTATAAAAGGATTTTGTTATGCAACTCGCTCTGACCCTGCGTTTGGTCGGTATGCTGTTAATTATTTACAGCCTGACTTTGATTCCTCCTATCCTCATCGCTTTGTGGGATCACAACGACACCTTATCGGTCTTTGTTATGACTTTTGGAGTGATGTTGACTTTAGGCTGCTCATTATGGTTTCGGCGTAGCCAACGCTTTACAGAATTGCAATCGCGTGATGGATTTATTGTGATTGTGGTGTTTTGGGTGGTGTTGAGTACGGTATCCGCCTTGCCCTTTTTGTCGATTAAGGATTTATCTTTTTCACAAGCGCTGTTTGAGGCGGTATCGGGCTTTACTACGACAGGGGCTACGGTCATCACCGAGATTGACATGTTGCCAGATGCCATTCTTTATTACCGTCAGCAATTGCAGTTTCTCGGTGGTTTGGGGGTTATTGTCCTGGCTATCGCTATTTTACCGATGCTGGGTTTAGGCGGTTATCAATTGCATCGTGCCGAAGCGCCAGGGCCCATGCGTGATGAAAAATTATCACCGCGTGTGGCACAAGCCGCCAAAATGTTATTAGTCATTTATGTAGGGCTGACCGCCTTGTGTGCGCTGTCTTTTAAGCTGGCGGGCATGACCTGGTTTGATGCCATTGCCCACAGTTTCACCACGGTATCGACCAGCGGTTTTTCAACCCATGATGCCAGCATGGGATATTTCAGCGATAAACCCTGGATTGAGTTCATTGCCATTCTATTTATGTTACTCGGCAGCTTGAATTTCACTTTGCATTATTTAGTGCTCAATAAACGCAAAATATCCTTGTATTGGAAAGACACTCAAAGCCGTACATTTCTCCATATTGTCACTGTGTTAGTGGTGATTACCACAGCAGTGCTGTATTTCAACGACACTTATCCGCTATGGGAATCACTGCGCAAAGCAACTTTTCAAGTGGTATCCCTCATCACCACCACCGGATTTACCACGGATGATTACAGCTCATGGCCAATGTTTTTACCGGTCTTGGTGTTTGGTAGCGGATTTATTGGCGGTTGCGTGGGTTCAACGGCGGGTGGGTTTAAAATTGTGCGGATTATTTTGTTGTACAAACAAGGCATTCGAGAGTTAATGCGTTTGATTCATCCCAACGGCGTGATTCAAGTACGCATTGGCGAACGAGTGGTACCAGAACGTGTGGCTGAAGCGGTGCTGGGTTTTACCTTTATGTACATGGCCAGTTTTCTGATTTTGTCCTTGCTGATGATGGCGACGGGCTTAGATATTGTCGATGCTTTTGCCGCCACGGCAGCTTGCATTAATACCATAGGCCCAGGTTTAGGCGGCGTGGCAGCTAACTTCTCCAGCGTCAGTGATGCGGGTTTATGGATCAGTTCTTTTGCCATGATTTTAGGCCGATTAGAAATTTTTGCGCTGCTCGTGGTACTCACCCCGGCTTTTTGGAATCAATAACGACGTGTGGTGTCTCGCATCGTTTAAGAGGTGTTCACGGGCATCCTTGCCCTTAGAACTTCTTAAGTGGGCGCGAGACGCTATTTTGGTGCCCCGACACGTCCGGTATCACCCAGTCACCTTCGCACTGCGCTGCTACGGTACTTCCTTCCCCCATGACTATACGGCGAATACATTTTGTCTTGGCAACACCCGCGATGCGAACCAAAGACCTTCGCATCGCTGGCGCCACCGTCCAAAATGACGCCTTGTCGCGGGCTACTCGACCCCGGCTGCGCCTCTCCCTGTCTCGCAGCGTACGCAAAGGCTTAAGAGCCTATACGAAAACGGGGGAATCGGCTGCAAATCCGCCCTTTTGCTCAGGTTTTCCGCTTTTTTTCGTTAAATAGCCCGCTATTCGCCTTAAAAAACCGAAAAACCTGCCTCAAAATA
>JADGEH010000111.1 GCA_016744475.1 Thiotrichales bacterium
AGATAATATGAAAATATTAATTACTTCTACAGCTAAAACGGGCAATACTTGGTTGCGGCAATTACTATCTCGTATTTATGATCTGCCAATAGTGGGTTTACCTAGAGATATTCATCAATTAAAAGAAGAGTTTTCGGATATTGGTAATCGGTGGGTAGCTCATCAACATTATCAAGAACCCAATGAACTTGTCAGTTTTTTGAGAGATAAAAATGTTACTTTACTGACTATAAAGCGCCACCCTGCTGACGTGTTGGTTTCTTTATTTAATTTTATTAAATGGTTGCCACAAGATAGATTACAACAAGATGCAGAAGATATAGTAGTCAGTATGAGTCAAGATAAAGCAGGAATGGCTGAACATACACTTAAGTATGTAAAAAGAACCTTTTTCAAAGAATTAGCTATACCATTGAAATGGAAAAAATATGCAGTGGAAATGGTATGCTATGAAACACTTCTAGAAAACCCTGTAATCTATTTAACCCAAATTACTAACAAAATATCCCCGGTTAATACGGCTGATATTTTACAAGCTGTTGCAGCCTGCGACTTAAAAAGTCTTCGTGCAAACCGTATAGAAAGCCCTAAACATTTTAGAAAAGGTATTCAAGGTGAATGGAAACAAGTTATTCCAGATAATATTTTAAATGTACTCCGAACACAAGAACCTTACCCTGAGTTATTTAAAAAATTAGACTATTCACTTGATAAATCTGCATCATCCAATCCTCCTTTTGACTACGCTTCCATCAATCCTTTTTATAAGAAGGATACATTTAATAATGGTGCAAAAATAAGCCAACTCATTTCTTTAATATATTTTTCAACTCCATTAGCTTTACAACGTTGGCCTGATCCATTTGAAACAGAATCAAACACATGCTTTTTTAACTGGCTTATGACCCCTATCAGTTTACAAGCCTCTGTAGATGAAAACCCTATCATTACTCCAATTGCTTATTTTATTTATAAAAGCCGTGCTGATTTACAGCAAGCATTTCCTGATGTTTTTAATAAAAATAGGCTTGAATTTTGTAAATGGTTTGCAAATCAGGCTCCCAAAGAATATGAATTTAGTGTGGAATTTATTCCTCCAATTCAAGATTCGCTTCAAAAACCAGGAAATATTTCTGATATACCTTCAGAACCTAAAATTAAAAATGGATTATCTAAATACCATCTTTCTAAAAAAGATACGATTATATCATTCTGTAAATTTATTGAAGGTACAGTAACAGCTCCAGCATGGCCAATGGAACTATTCCTTGAAATAAGCAATGTATGTGATTTGAAATGCTCAATGTGTTCAACTTTTTCAGCATTGAGTCCTGAACGTTTTTTGAAACTAAAAGAAAATCAACGTGGTTTTTTAGAAATAGAAAATTATTCTTCCCTTGATTCTCTTTTAAAACATGCTTTGCAAGTACATTGTTTTGGGTATGGTGAGCCAACAGTTCACCCACGTTTTAAAGATATCTTAGAGCACCTTTTACAGTTTGAAGTGTTAGTTGACTTCATCACTAATGGAATGCATCTAACTGATGAATTGTGTCAATTAATGGTCGAAAAGAAATTATTTAAAATCATTATTTCATTTTCAGGTTCAAACAAAGAAGACTATGAAAATGTTTATTTAGGAGGGGAATTTGAACGTGTACTAGAAGGGATTTCTAAACTTTCTAAGATTAAAAAATTACATAATAGCCACTACCCTGAAATTGAAATCAATTCACTAGGCTTTCAACATCATGTTAACACTATATTTGAATTTATTGATTTAATGTCAGATGTAGGGGTAAATAGGATAGAGCTTAAAGCTTTAGTCATTTACCCTGATACCCCTCAATTACATGGGCATCCAGCCCTTATGCGCCCAGAGATAGAAGGTGTTTTGTTAAATAAAGCTGTAAAATATGCTGATCAAAAAGGCGTACTATTTAACCCTGAACCCTTTATTGGTACCGCAGAATTTAACCGCCCAGATTCTATAGAAAGCATTATTCCTGTCACAGAATTTAAAACCATTGCCCGATCTATAAAACCCATACAGCCTGTAAAAAAACTGGAAGATAAAAAACTTGGTACCGCAATAAACAAAGAAAAAGCTGAATTAATAAAATCATTCGCTATTCAAAAACCAGGTACTAAAAGTAATGCATATTGCTTAGAACCGTTTAATACATTTTACCTAAGAAAAGATGGACATGTTGTTCCTTGTTGTTTCTCAAATAATGCACTAGGCACAAGATTTTATGACTCATTAGGACATATTGATACCTCTACCTCTGAAGAAATATGGCAAGGTATCGGTTATGAGGTCATTCAAAAAAGTATGTTGGAACAACGTTATCCAATGAATGCTTGCAAGGACTGTATAAAACATAATCAATATCCTCAACACCATGCTATACAACATAAGGTGGGGGGGTATGCAACTTGGTTTGAATACTGCTACAAGCAAGAATTTGATAAGAAATTGCAAGAAAAAACTAGAAAACTAGGTGAGCTTAGTAATAAAGGCATCATTGAAAATCACCAGAGACTTCTTGCTCAAAAATCAGCTTCAGAAGGACAAAATTCAATGAATAATCAGTTGCCTATAAAAAGCAGCATCTTTACAATGCCTGAAGTCATTAAGCAACCTGACTCATGGGTAGAACATATTCCATTTGCTTTTTATTTAATGGAAACATTAAAGCCTTCTGTTTTAGTGGAACTTGGAGTGTATGTTGGTAATTCTTACAATGCCTTTTGCCAAGCGGTACAAATGTTGGGATTAAATACTCAATGTTACGGTATAGATACCTGGCAAGGAGATGAACATGCCAGTTTTTACTCTGAGTCGGTGTATAAAGAGTTATTAAAACATCAGGACAGTAAGTATCAAGAATTTTCATATTTATTGCGCTCTTCTTTTGATGAAATGGTAGATTCATTTGAAGATGGCAGCATTGATTTATTACATATTGATGGTTTACATACATACGATGCTGTTAAGCATGACTTTGAAACATGGTTACCTAAAGTCAGTCGTCGTGGCGTAGTGATATTTCATGATTCAGCCGTATATGAACACGGTTTTGGCGTTTGGAAGTTATGGGAAGAAGTTTCTACACGTTATCCCTCTTTTCATTTTGAACACGGCTATGGGTTAGGCATTCTTGCTGTTGGCACAGAGGTACCAGAAGAGTTTCTATGTTTTCTGCAACAAGCCCATACCGATATGGCTTATCAATCATTATTTTCACATTTAGGCCGTTTGGTGAAGTTAAAACATCAAAATGAAAGTTTAAGTAATAAAATCAAGACGCTTATGCCTGATTGCTTTGCACAACTTTTTATTGATGAGGGTGATGGTTTTAGTGAAGATAAATGTATTATTTACCCCATTCAAAATAATGAGCACTATTTTGAATTTGATCTCACTCAGTATTCTAATGTGATTGCTTTGCGGTTTGATCCTGTTAACATTGAATCCATTGTTTTATTTAAGCAAACAATCGGAGTAGGTGTTAATGGCGTACCTTATCAATTACCTTTTGAAATTGAGCAGGCAGAAGAAATTGCTCAACATATGTTTGAATTTAAACATAATGATCCGAAAATTTTAATTGATACAAGTCAGCTTAAATTAAATAAAGTGGTGTTTTTTGTTAATTATATAAGAATAGGTAAAGGCTTAGTTTCTCATGCTTCTTGACCTTGAATAACTCACATTACACAAAGGCTTTTTTCAGCTTAAAATCCTTAGCCTAGAGTAAAAAAAGTAGTGTTGCACACAAAATGATGTAGAACCATTATAAAAACTTAAAGACTAAAACTTGCAGCGATGCAAAGCTCATGTTAAAAGCTATCGCCATCATCCCGTTGCATAAAAGCCCTCTTTATTGATATTTTGTGTCAGGTTTTGTTATTTCACAAATAGCTAACATTTTGTTTATTAAGGAATTTTAATGATGCCGCAAAATCATCCTATACATTGTGTGTTTTATTCACACGTTTGGGTTGTACACATGCTCAAACAATTTAATCTGGAAAACCTGGATAAACAGGTGATTATTGAATTGGCTGAGCATTCTAATTTAGCGCCTGTTTTTGCTGAACAGGCTAAGCCGCGTTATGGTCTGGCAGGTTTATTACACTTGTCGGGGCGTTTAGAGCAGTTGGGCAAGCCGTTTAAGTATGTGCCTGCACCGTTGATTTTGGCTCCCCGTCCAGAAATGTCTGCCACCACCATGAATTGTGCAACGGCATTGCTCCCCACCACGCAAACCCAGTATGAAGGCATGATTTTGTTGGTGCATATTGAAGATGCCCCTTTGTTTGTCAGTAGTTATGCTTATGTGGATCGCTTTAGTTTAGCTTGGGATTTAGCCGATGTGCCGAGTAATACATTGGTGGAATTAGCTGATTTATTGGTGAAAGAGCAGTTAATCACTGAAGATAACTGGGGCAAAATCCATTTGTATACGCATCCTAATCGCAAACTAGAAGACCTTGAGACTCGTCAAAGTGAGTTTGAAGCGATTTTGCAAGAATACCCCTTGCTCAGTGGCACGCAATAAAGATTAAGTATTATTAGACTCCAATATTTAGAGGGGCTTGCCTCTGAGTCACCTCTAAACAATCTAATCTTGTTCTTGTTTTTCCGTCTGAAATCCCAAAAGACCTCTTATCGCACAGCCTATAACGGTGCAGTGCGTCCTGTTGAGCGACATATTTTTTAGCTTCGCTGCGCATACCTCAATCCTTTCCTGACAAGGTGCTGTCTCATGAGTAAAACTATTCACCTCAAACCTGAATCTCCGCATCCTTCGCGTAAACACTTTACAACGGTGATGGTTAAGCCCATTGGCGCTTTTTGTAATTTGCATTGCACCTATTGTTACTATTTAGATAAAGCCGATTTATATCCGGGCCCGCCTGCGGGACATCGCATGAATGATGAGACTTTAGAAAAACTCATTGCCGATATGTTTCGTCATTCGCCCATGCCCACCTTTATCTGGCAAGGCGGCGAACCGACAGTGTTGGGGTTAGGTTTCTTTGAGAAAGTGGTGCGCTTACAAAAAAAATATGCTCAAGGTAAAAAATATTCAAATGCATTACAAACCAGTGGTTTTTTGCTCAACCAAGACTGGGCAGATTTCCTTAAAGAAGAGATGTTTTTAGTCGGCTTTTCAATGGATGGCCCACAACATATTCAAGATCGTTATCGTCTTGATCGCATGAATCAAGGAACCTTTGATAAAGTCTATGAGAATGCGCAGTTATTGATTGAGAAAGAGGTGCAAGTCAATGTGTTGGCAACAGTGAATGATTATTCAGTGAAATACGCTCGTGAAATTTATAAATTCTTTGTCGATACGGGATTTATGTTTATGCAGTTTAGCCCTGTAGTTGAGCGTGATCCTCATAATGCTAAAGCCGTTGCCTCCTTTTCTGTCAGTGCGCGTGCTTATGGACATTTTTTAAATGAAGTGTTTGATGCTTGGCTAGAAGATTTTGATTTTGACACTTTACAACAAAAAACTTCAGTACGTTTCTTTGATTCTATTTTACATACCTATATTGGTCTTGATCCTATGCAATGTGTATTACATAAACATTGTAATGATTATTTGGTGGTAGAGCATAACGGAGATTTGTATTCTTGTGATTTTTTGGTGGGAGAAAGAAACACGCAACTTGGAAACTTGCATGATGTGGGTATGAAAGAGGCGTTTTATTCTCCCGAACACCTTGCTTTTGGTCAACAAAAAGCGGCATTAGATATGGAATGTCGTCGCTGTAAATGGTTACAACAATGTTATGGAGGGTGTGTTAAAGATCGTATTCGTGATCCAGCCGATAAAGGGCATAATCATTTCTGTGAATCATTTAAGATATTTTTTGAACATAGCCATAAAGAATTTAAAAAACTTGGCAAATTGTATCAAACTCATTATATGGGACAGGATTAAACGAGAAGAATATATACCCCTATTTTGTGATGAATAGTTCAAAACAAGAGTGAATATGCATTTGAAAACAACGGGTGCATGACGCAAAGATTAAGATGTTTTTGTCAAGGAGACAGACATGACTCACCCTACTTCCCGATTAGCCGAAGGGCCTTCTGACTTGGCTAAGTTATCACACGAATCCTGGCGCATTTTTCAAATCATGGCTGAATTTGTTGATGGTTTTGAGCGTTTATCAAATATCTTACCCGCAGTCACGGTGTTTGGTTCTGCACGGATTCCTGAAGGACATCGATATTATCAATTAGCCGAAGACATTGGACGCGAGTTGTCTGAAGCAGGGTTTTCAGTTATCAGTGGCGGTGGACCCGGCATTATGGAAGCCGCTAATAAAGGCGCGTTTGCAGGCCCTTCTCCCAGCATTGGTTTGAATATCCAACTGGCTAAAGAACAGGCTAATGATTACCAAGATATTACGCTGAAATTTAAACATTTTTTTGCACGCAAAGTCATGTTGGTGAAAAATGCTTCAGCTTATGTGGTATTGCCTGGTGGCTTTGGTACTTTGGATGAACTGGCAGAAATTATTACTCTGATTCAAACAGGAAAAAGTCGAAAAATTCCTATTATTTTGGTCGGAACAGATTATTGGACAGGATTGCTCGATTGGTTTAAAGGCACTTTGCAAGAAGAATTCAAAACCATAGAAGAGGAAGACTTGGCTTTAATGAACTTGGTGGATGATGCGAAATCGGTGGTAGAATTGATTTTTGCACATTATGAATGCCGTAGCTTTCAACCTTCTGCACAAGAAAAAGACTTGTTACTTCATCTTTAATTCTAACCTATTTGAGGAATGCAGCCCTAGAAGGCTGCAAATGCTTTGCTAGATAACAGTGATAAATGGTGTGGTTGGGAAAAAACAGCTTAAGAGCCTATACGAAGATGGGTATCCATTTTCGTATAGGCTCTAAGCATTCATCTCACGCCCAAATATCAACAGCAGCAAAGCTTATTCCTCTTCTTCTTGAGCACCCATTTTTTCTAATAAATGCAGGGTGAGTTTGACGAAATCTGCTTCAGTGATAATCCCTTTTAACACGCCGTCGCCTTCCACCACGGGTAGACAGCCGTGTTTTGAATCCAGCATGTAACGTGCAGCATCCAGCAAACTCGTGCTCTCATCAGCCACCACCACATCGCGTGTCATCGCTTCTACTAAGGGAATGCCGGTTTCGAGTTCATCACGTTCTTGATTAGAAATATCCGCAAAAGTGGAGATGGACATGGCTAATAAATCACGCTGCGTCAATAAACCTAAAAATTTCCCATCATCATCGATCACGGGAATGTGGCGGATTTTATGTCCATCCATGAGTTCATGAGCATCGTGCAAGGTTTGCTCTAAATGTAAGGTGTATAACTGAGTGCTCATCAGTTCGTGGATGTTGATCAAAATAGTGTCTCCTGGTTATCTCAATGTCAGGCGATTAAAGTCATACCTTAACAGATGAGTTTATGTGTTTTCGGTATTGTAACCCTCTACTAGACAAGGGGCGCAGCAAATTTATCAATGGCGCTTAACAAAGCTGCGAAGCGCGTAAAATACTCATGGTGCAGCAAGGCTCAATTCAAGTACCATAGTCTCGCACGGGTGATATTGAGCGTCTAGACGCATGAGCGATAAAGTAGCCTGTCTTCGTATAGATTCTGAGATTCGTTCATCAGGGTTTCCCCACGGTTTCTAACTGGATTCATATTAAACACATGATTGGCATTCTGGGAGGCACCTTTGATCCCATACATCATGGGCATCTGCGCGTCGCATTAGAGATTCATGCGGCTTTGGGCTTGGATAAAGTGCATTTAGTCTTATCAGCGCGTCCGCCGCACCGCAGTGCGCCACGCGCCACGCCAGAGCAACGTCTGCACATGCTGCAAATGGCTGTAGCGGGTGAAAGCGCATTGGTTGCAGATGATCGTGAGTTGCGCCGTCATGGCCCGTCTTTTATGGTGGATACCTTGCGTGATTTGCGCAGCGAATATGACGATAAGCCCATGAGTTTGATTTTGGGCATGGATGCTTTTCGAGGTTTGCCGCATTGGCATCAATGGGAACAATTAATTGAATTGACACATCTTGTCGTGGTACAACGCCCAGATACAACCACGCCTATGAACGCCACCATGCGCCAGTTTTTAAACCAGTATCAAGTAAACTTACCTGAACAGATTTTTCAACAAGCTGCGGGGACTATTTTGATGCAGCCAGTACCCAGCTTGACTATTTCAGCGACAAAAATCCGCATGTTGATAGCCAATGACGATAATCCACGCTATTTATTGCCAGATTCAGTGCTTGGTTTTATTCAACAGCAATCGCTTTATACTTTTTAAGTGTATATTTTACCTACTCTTTCTTAATAAGGATTATTTCCTACCCATGTTAAACGCAGAACAACTCAGTGATATTGTGGTCAACGCCATGGAAGATCGCAAAGCCTCAGATATACAAATATTAGATGTACGAGGCATTAGTGATATTACCGATTGGCTAGTGATTGCCAGCGGCGGCAGCAACCGTCAAGTATCAGCCATTGCACGGAAAATTGCCGACGATGCCAAAGAACAAGGCCATCGTCCATTAGGAATGGAAGGCGAAGACTCCGGCGAATGGGCTTTAGTCGATTTAGGGGACGTAGTTGCACATGTGATGCAGCCTGCTATTCGTGATTTTTATCAGCTTGAAAAACTTTGGTCGCCGGTACAAGACACCGTAGCAGCGCAAGCCTAAACGCCATATTAAAATCGACTTTGATGGATGTTTATACCTTTCACGACATAAAGGATGCCTAATGAAATATCTGTTTGGTTTATTCATATTGCTGATTGCAGCGGCTATTATTTGGCCTTATTCCACTATTTACCGTTTAGGTAATGCTTTGGTAGCTAATGATGAACAAGCTATTTTACAGTTTGTTGATCTAGAATCCGTGCGAGCACGTTATAAAGAATCATTAGAAAAACAAACCCAGGTCTTACAGAAGCTGAATCTAGGCAACCAAAATGGCATGGGTTCAGCGCTGACTAACTTATTTGGCAACAGTTTGCAAAACATCGGCAATACCGCTGTCGATAGCATCATTACGCCAAAATGGATACGTGACAGTCTACGCCCACCACATCCTGATCAATATGTCTATCCCTCTTTATTATCGGGTGTTTCTTTTGGTTTTTATGAAACCCCCACGCTCTTTCTAGTACGCTTAGGTGGACTAGGAAACAATCCCACACATTTCCATTTAAAATTGCAAGATTGGCAATGGAAAGTGAGTGCTATTTATAAGTGTTCCTACCTCTAATGTCTAAATTAACACCCACAGATTCTTTAGAGCAACTGCGCGTGCGTTTAAGCCAATTTGCCCATGAGCGTGATTGGGATCAATTCCATTCGCCGAAAAATCTGTCTATGGCTTTAATTGGCGAGGCGGCAGAACTGGTAGAACATTTTCAATGGTTGACTGAAGCACAAAGTGCCGATTTATCTGCCGATAAACTCACCGCTGTCAGCCATGAATTAGCCGATGTTTTGATTTATTTAATTCGCATTTCTGACCAGCTTGGAGTTGATGTCATCCAAGCCAGTTGGGATAAAATTGCCATTAATGAAACCCGTTATCCCGCTGAACAAGTCAAAGGTGATGCGCGACGGGCTGAAGAATATTAGGCACCACTATTTCGAGTTGAAGCCATGAACAACCTGTATCATCAACTGGGGGTATCTACCGACGCGGATAGCGAAGCCCTCAAACAAGCAGCCGAACAACGTCTGAAAACCCTCAAACAAGCCTATAAAATTCTCTCCTCGCAGCAAAAGCGTGAAGTGTATGACGCACGTTATGCTCAGCAAGAGGATAATTTTTATGACTTATTACAGGTGTCGAGTAGTGCTGATACCGCCATCATCAAACAAGCTGTGCAACAACAAGTGAATCAGGTGAAACAAGCCTATGCTGTTTTAGGCCATCCTGAAAAACGTGCGGCCTATGATGCCCAGCAGAATGATTCTGCTTTATCCTCTCAAGAAGATAGCCCAATGAACCCTCCCGAAGCCCCCGTAGTTGATTCTACGCCAGCACCTCCCGTTAAACAGTCCAGCTTATTAGGGCGTTTTTTCAAATATGCGGCCATCACCATCAGCGTTTTATTAGTGCTCATTGTTTTATTAGTATTAGGTCTTTATTGGTGGGTGAACCCCAATGATTACAAACCACAAATAGAAAAGCTGGTACAAGAACAAACAGGGCGAGAATTCAAACTAGAAGGCGATTTAAAATTATCCTTATTTCCCTGGGCAGGGCTAGAACTGAATCAAGTACATCTCGGTAATGCCCCTGGCTTTGAAGACCCTATATTTGCCAAAATTGATAACTTACAGGCTAAAGTTAAATTACTGCCCTTGCTGAGCAAACAAGTAGAAATGGATACGTTAACCTTAATCGGGGCGGATATTCGCTTGACACGCTTAGCCGATGGACGCACCAACTGGGATGATTTAGTCGCTAAAAGCACGACCCCCGCTGCGCCTGAATCCAATGAAACACCCAGTGCAGGCTTTGATCCCAGCCAATTACACATAGGTGGCATTAATGTACAAAATGCAGCCCTGCACTGGGATGATCAACAGCAACAGCAAAGCATCACCTTGTCTAATACCCGTTTGAGCATTGGAGAAGTGGCTTTACCCAACCCTATTCAAGTGGAATTAGAAGCACAGATTGAAGCTTCTCAACCATCGCCTAGCCAACTTAAACTGACCTTTGCCAGTCAAGTGCAATTTAACCCCGCCACAGGACAATTAGAATTACGTGATCTGAATTGGAATAGTCATGTTAAAAGTGCTTTAGTGCCACAAGGGGAACAAACCCTGGCTTTTAAATTACAACAACTTAGTTTTAATCAAACCACACAAAGTTTAACCATTAAAGAACTGGCCTTATCCGCTTTAGGCATGACTGTGCGTACTGATTTTGATGCACAAAAACTTTTAACGGCTCCAGACATCAGCGGTCATGTGGCTTTAGAAACATTTAATCCGCGCACCGTGCTGACTCATCTGGGACAAGCCAATGCCTTGCCGGACTCGAAGTTTTTACAAACCGCTGGATTAGATTTGAATTTCAATGTGCAAATGGGGGCAGGGGCGGTATTGGTGCATGATGTAGAAATGAAAGTTGATGAGAACCACATCAAAGTGCCTCAATTACAATGGAATATGCAAAGTCAAACCCTGCAAATGGAGGCATTACAACTACAATTTGCCGACTTAAGCGCACAAGCTCGTGTTGAAATAAAAAATTTACTCGGTGTGATGCAATTAGAGGGTGACCTTCAAGTGCAAAATTTCAATCCTAAAGCATTGATGGCTCAATTAGGATTGCCCGCATTAGAGACGCAAGATGCTCAAGCATTAACTAAAGTTGCTTTGCAAACACAGTTGAGCGGAGATTTAGGCACCATCAAGTTAGACAATTTTCAACTGACATTAGATGACAGCCAACTCGCAGGTCATGCGCAATTACAATCGGCAAAACAAGCCTTTGCATTTGATCTGGTGTTAGATCAACTTAATTTAGATCGTTACTTGCCGCCACCTAGCCCCCCCACAACAGCGCCTGCGGCGGCAACAAAACCACCAGAACTCGCCTTTGAATCATTACGCACTTTGAATCTGGATGGTAAATTGGCGATTCATCATTTGCATGTACAACAGCAATCACTTGAAAATATCAACATCGGCGTATTTGCAGAACAAGGGCAGATTAAACTGAGTTCAGACCTAGAATACCAAGTCTTTAAAAGTACCAGTCGTGTGGTGCTAGATGCCAGCCAAGAACCTGCTCAATTGACTTTTAATCAAGAGATTCAACACCAGCAGAACAGTGATAGCACAATGTCTTTGCAATCTCATTTAACCCTGCATAAAAATCTGCAATTTGCAGGTGATGCGTCGCTATCTATTAATAAATTGCGTGAATTAGCTGGCAGCCTGCAATTGCCTATACCGTCCATGCAAGACAATACCACTTTGCAAACGGTGACACTCAACCTGAAAGATTTACAAGGTGATACTCAAAACCTAGATATTAAGCAACTGCAATTAACCTTGGATGACACTCAAGCGGACGGACATTTGAAAGTACAGAATTTTAGTCAACCTGCCGTCAACTTTGATCTACATATTGATAACATCAATGTAGATCGTTATTTGCCACCGCCTTCTGATGTCGCTCCTCCACCGACACCTGGAGCAGTAGAACAACAACTGCCGCTAGAAGCGCTGCGTCAATTAAATATCACCGGACAATTGCTATTAGATAAAGTTCAAGTCTCCAGCTTACATCTACAAAATCTAAAGCTTGAAGTACAAGGTAAAGACGGCGACATTCATCTCAAACAAAGCGTCAATTTATACCAGGGACAACTGCAAGCTGATGCTCATTTAGATGCACGTCAAACACCTGTAAAACTCACGGTTAAAAAACAACTCAGCGGTGTACAAACCGAACCCATGTTTAATGATCTACAAGCGGGTAAAGGACTGTTAAAAGGACAAGCCAATTTTGGTGTTAATTTAAGTGGGAGCTTTGAGCGCCCACAAGACTTATTAAAAAGTTTGAGTGGTGATGTGCAATTTGATTTTAAAGAAGGGGCGTTGAAAGGCTTTAATTTAGAAGATGCGATTGCCAGTGCAAAAGCCTTAGCAAAAGGAAAAATGCCTTCTCCTGGAACCGGCCCTGCTGAAACCGCGTTTTCTGAACTCAAAGGCAGTTTAAAAATGCAAGATGGTAATTTGCATACTGATGATATTCATCTCCAAGCCCCTTACTTGAACTTTAAAGGTTCTGGTGATGTAGCTTTGGCGGCACAAACGCTGGATTATCATTTAGATGTGACAGTGTTGGATAAAGCCACGGTGGATGCGGGTAAAACCTCTTCAGGCATTGTTTTACCGGTGACGTTAAAGGGCAGTTTAACTAAACCTAAAATCAATGTGGATATAAAAGCCTTGTTTGCGGGTGAAGCTGAGCGCCAATTAAATAAACAACTGGAAAAACATGGGGATGAATTAAAAGAAAAAGCCTTCAATAAACTACGTGGTCTTTTTTAAGTCTCTCCCTCATCATTAAAAAGACGGGGTATTCCCCGTCTTTTTATTTTGATGTTCAAGCCCTTCTCTTCGCTGTTCTAAACACCTTTCATACTCTGTTCATCACTTGATTATCCTGATGGAACCCCAAATAACCCAGGTTTGAATTGACTCGCTTAGACGGGCTCAGGTGTTAGACGCTGTTTCAAAACTTGGACTCTTCTATCCATCATACCTTTTACTTTTTACTTTGCCTGCATTTTTTCAGGCAACATGACACGAGGAACCTCATTATGAGCCGTTCAACCCCGACTCCTACCAGTATTGAATACCACAAAAAAACCAAGGTGTTATCTATTCAGTTTGATAATGATGAAAGCTATGATTTAAGCGCTGAATATTTACGGGTTTATTCGCCTTCTGCGGAAGTACGCGGACATTCTGAAGATGAAGCGGTCTTACAAGTGGGAAAAGCCGATGTCGAAGTCCAAGCGATTGAACCTGTAGGCAGTTATGCGGTGTTATTGCGTTTTGATGATGGTCATGACACAGGCATTTATTCTTGGGAATGGCTTTACCTTTTAGGCAAGCAGCACGACACATTGTGGTTAGAATATTTGGATAAAATGGACAGTGCAGGTGCCAAGCGCTCCCCTGCGCATTAGTTATTAGACTTGTTACGAGAGGGCAGTATCGTAGCTAAAAGTCTATTATAAATTGCCTACATCACCGCCACTCATGCGAGCCATCCACCTCGCATGAGTTTTTTTGTGCTCAGCGCTGCACGCTGAGCCTTCTATTTATAGGATTTATTAGGGATTATCCCGTTTTCGTATAGGCTCTTAGTTGTACCATCGCTTTAAGCGCTTAAAACAAGGAGAGAATCTAATGTTTTTAAAACCACAACCCTGGCTGATTTTTCTAGCATTCTGTGTGCAGTCAAATCTTTATGCCCTTGAAAAAACAACAAAACCCAGCGTGATGTTGCCGCAGGTGTATGAGCAAGGCATTGATGTGACGCGCTATTGGGTGAGTGAAAAACTAGATGGCGTGCGAGCGCGTTGGAATGGTCAGCAACTAATCTCTCGCGGCGGACAAGTGTTTGCGGCACCCGCTTGGTTTATTCAAGATTTTCCCACTCAAGCACTGGATGGCGAATTGTGGATGGGTCGCCAGCGCTTTGAGGACGTGCTATCCGTAGTGCGCAAAGCACAGCCGCACAAGGGTTGGGAAAGCGTCAAATTCATGCTGTTTGATATGCCCGAACAAGACGGTACTTTCGAGCAACGTTTAAAGGCTTTGCAAAGCTTAGTCGCCCGTTTGTCTACGCCTTATTTGCAGGTGATTGAACAATTTGAAGTCGCTGATGAAGCGGCATTAATGCAGCGTTTGCAGCAGACCACGAACAACGGCGGAGAAGGTTTAATGCTGCACGCTAAAACCGCGCAGTATCGCAGCGGGCGTAGTAGCGATATATTGAAGTTGAAAATCCATACTGAAAGCGAAGCCGAAGTCATTGGCTATCGTCCCGGCAAGGGGCGTTTCAAAGGTATGGTGGGTTCCCTGAAAGTCCGCACCGATGAGGGTTTGGTGTTCCATATTGGTAGCGGTTTGAATCATCAAGAACGCCAACACCCGCCTCCCATTGGCAGCCGCATTAACTTTAAACATCAAGGTTTTACGAAAAACGGCATCCCGCGTTTTGCGGTGTTTTTACGCATACGTGATGTGATTGAAAAATAGCCAGACAGCTTCTTCCTCCCCCTAGGACAATCCTCTATGAGTGAACAACGACAAGCCTTATATGCTTTATTTGCGGGTTTTTGCTGCTTGGTGATGGGCATCGGTTTGGGGCGCTTTGCCTATACGCCCATTTTGCCGCTGATGCAGCGCGATTTAGGCTTCAGCGATGACTGGGGCGCGTATTTGGCGATAGCCAATTATTTGGGATATTTCATCGGCACTCTCGGCGTATTGCTGTGGACGCATAAACAACCGCGCCTCACGGTCAGTTTATGGTTATTAGTCATAAGCTTATTGGGCATGGGTTTGACGGAACACTGGTTATTATTAAGCCTGTGGCGTTTCTTAGCGGGTTTATCCGGGGCTTGGCTCTTTATGCTCGCCAGTGTGCGCGTCTTGGCCTGGTTGCTCTATCTGCATCGCTTGCATTGGGCGGGTTATCTCTACAGCGGCGTAGGCGCAGGCATTGCCTTGGCCGGATTAGCTACGCCCTGGTTGGATAGCTTAGGCGGTTGGCGCATGGCTTGGATCGGGTGTGCAGGTCTGGCTTTATTGCTGCTGTGGCCTGGACGTTGGTTACATCATCAAGCCCCCGTTAGCCCACAAGCACACACCACTTCGGCTTCCAGCGATGCCCATGCTGCACAACAAGTGTTTTGGCTGTGGATTGCTTATTTTTTTGAAGGCATGGCCTACATTATTAGCGGCACTTTTTTAGTCGCTGCGGTGGCACGTTTACCGGAATTTTCTGGCAACGCCGCCAACGTGTGGGTGGTGGTGGGCTTAGCCAGCGTGCCAGCCTGCATTTTTTGGGGATGGGTGGGCAAAAAAACCGGATTATTCATCGCTTTATTATTAGCTTATGCGCTACAAACCCTCGGCATGGGTTTACCCGTATGGTGGGGCGATAGTGTCGGCGCATACGCCGGGGCTTTATTGTATGGTGGCACTTTCATGGGGATTGTCAGCATGACCATGAGCTTGGGCAAGAGTTTGATGCCGCAGCGTGCTCAATTCGCCTTAGCCGCTTTAACTCTGGGCTTTTCTATGGGACAAATTGTCGGCCCGTGGTTGATGACCTGGGTGGACACGCTCAATCAAGCTTTGTTGATGGCTACCGTACTCAGCCTCGTCGGTGGCGTGTGTTTATTGCTGGGATTTGTCTTACAACGCCGTCAAGCGCATTAAATAGATTTGTTTTCCTCGTTTCCAAGCATGTCATTAAGTTAAAATAGGTTTCAAAAAATCCTCAATGGCCATCTGGATACCGTGCAAGGTATTTTGGTTTTGCTTTTTCAGTGTAGAAATATAGCTACGAATACGGCAAAACACGTTTGCTCCCCGCATCGTCCGGAAACTGCCTGATATTTTCTGCTGAGTTTTTATCATGCAAATGTCCCGTTCAGCTTGATGGTTGTCAAACGGCACACGAAAGTCATAGACGAAGCGCCATACTTCGGTTTTGTACTTGCGCAAACGGTCGTAGAGATTTTTAGCGGGATGTTGTTGAGGTTTTCCCCGTTTGTTTGGCGGTGGGGTTGCCAATAGGGCCCTGTCCTTGAGGGCTTGTTTGAGTATGTCGTCGTCACGTAGGCGGATATTGTCAGTGAGGGGGGCGCTCAGATGATTAAAGCCGGATGCCTTGTTGTGTTTGACGATGCGCCAGGTATCTTTAAGCAACACCATCATCCACATG
>JADGEH010000112.1 GCA_016744475.1 Thiotrichales bacterium
AAAATGGACTGGGATGATCTGTTTTAGTGGCTCGGGTTCTATTTTTTAGATTTCAAACCCAAAATTGCGTGTTCAGGCTCCTGAGACGGGGTTCTTTTATAGTCTCACTGTGCGTGGGAACGCCTGCGGTGCGTCTGTGGCGTAGAGGTATCAATATTCTTAGGGATTTCAACCCTAAGCCGCAAGCGATGAAGGGTCAATATAGAGAGCATAAGTCAGTTGTACGATAGACCTGACAGGTTTCCAAAACCTGTCAGGTCTTAACTACGATGCTCCAGTACAACTGAAATATTATCTCTATAGGAGGAAGATGATGGGCACGCTGCGCTTTGCCCATCCTACGCTAACACTTCACATCTTCTCAGTGCCCATTCTACCTATTTCTCTAGTGGCAAAAAGAAGTGGTAGGCAATCAACACTGAAGTGCTCCTACGAACTTCACTCTTTTGCATCTTGTTTTAACCATTTCACTTGAAAGTAAGAACGTCTTTTTTCTGTCCAATACAAAGTGTAATCAATTTTTTCATCATGGCTGGGGCTATCCGCGCTGGCACCTTGGGTTTGAGTCATGAGATGTGTGGTGCAAAAACGTTGTTCAGGTTGAGAGGTGTAACGGGTTTCTTGTGGTTCTTTAAAAGCTTCAAATTCTAAATTTAATGCCGCAATGGTTTGATCAAACAACTGATGCAAGACAGAAATAACGGTATCTGCATCACAATGCGGCAAATCACCCAGCAAATAAAAGGCATGAGGTGCATCCTTTGCCGGAGGCAGAAGGGACACCAGAAAACGTTGTGTCCAACGTTCTTGCCAAGTGACTTCATAAGCAAAGGGCGCGGTATGTTCAGCAAGGCTCAATTGCCCCTCGCAAGAGCGTTTGCCATCGCTAAAACTGAGTTCTAAAAGCCCAGACACACTGTCGCTGTTTAGCGTGTCGGTGGGGGTTGCGGCCTCTTTTTGAAACATTTCAAATAAAGTATCTTTGACTGCGCTATCGTCACAGGCAGGCGGTGGAGCCAACAGATATTGATAAGCCGCATAAGCCAGCAATGCAAAGGTGATGATCATTGATAAGCGACTGCGTTTTTTCTTGATGCCATTAGACATTGAAGATTCCTTATACAAAAAAATGAAATAACAAGTTGATTCAACGTATAAATGCACATCAACAAGCTTATGATTCTATTTGATTAAATGATTGACGCACTAAATAACAGCATCGCAATCTATTCTAATATAGCGAAATGGCATGAGTTGTACTACTCAAGTTATCTGCTTTAAGCACTTTAAAAACGACGCAAACGGCGCAAGAGGGTCAAAATAAGTCAATCGTTCTAAAATTCGTTTAGTTGATATAAATTAGAGATTTACAATGGAGTTCATTACTCAAAACAGTGTTATTCCTAAAGTGTCAAAACTTAGATGAATTTTCTATGGAGTAGGAAAAATTTAGCTTGTTTACCGCATAGCACTCCAGTAAGCTTTTTACTGTGTTTAATTTTTCATTAAGGAGTCAACATCGTGCGTCATTCATTAAAAATCGTTTTACTCACTGCTAGTCTGGGTGGATTTTCATCCTCGTATGCTCTTGATATGGGCGATCTTAAAAGTGCAGCGGCTGATGCCACTAAAGAGGCTACTAAAGAAGCGACTAAAGCGGCTAAAGAGACCGCTACAGACGCTGCCAAAGAAGCCACTCAAACGGCTACAGACAGTGCGAAACAGACAGCTAAAGACACCGTTGATAAAGCTAAAGAAGCCGCTACAGAGGCTGCCAGTAGCTTAGTAGACTTAAACGGTCAGTGGCAAAGTGCTCAACTCAGCACTGTGACTTTGCAACAAAAAGGCAGTGCCGTCACCGGTCAATACACCTATGCGGGTAATGAGGGAGAACATCGGGTCGGAGAATATTCTACTAAAATGAATGGAAACGTATTAGTCGGTACTTGGCGAGAATGGATTGTTGAAAAGAAAGGTGAGCCAGAAAATGAAGGTGATGTTGAATGGAAAATCGTCAACGGCGGTAAAGATTTAATGGGGCAATGGCGTGATAAAGGTGAAGAAGAATGGGGCGGTGATTGGAACTTGAATAAACAATAAAAGTGTTTTTTATTTTTTTTAATCAAGCAAGGGGATGTTTATCTATTCTATAAAGACCGTAGAATAGATAAACATTCCCTTTTTTTGCTCTTATTCCTATCCGTTATGAAGGCGGATGAATTATCGCATCGGAGGTTATCCGCGTGCTACTGCTAAGCATTTACAGATATTATTTTCCATGCATAAGGTTAAAACCTTCGCCTTTCAGGCGAACAAATTTATCTCCAATTTTTTTATCCCTGTTGCTAAGCCCAAATGTTGTAAAAAAATTGATGTTCAAGGCGCTCAATCCTCTATAGCTAAAGTACATCATTTATAGGCTTGCGATAGAGCCAAGCCCAAGACTGCTAGTCCTTCAAGGACTGACAGTCTTAACAACTGATATAATTTTTCTATATGGAACCTTATTCTCAAGTCAGGCATTAGACGCTTTGCAGACTATTTTCTACGGTTCAGCCATTCTCTTTGTAGGGAGGCGTGGTCATTTGAAGATAGATAGTAACAAGCAAAAATAACAGGGCTTGTCCGCCCTGTATCCCGGCTTTCAGCCGCCAAACTCTCTACCCCACCCGTCTTTTAGCGGATGGTTGTTTAGTTTGAGAGTCCCCCGATTTTTTTGATAATTAATCTCTGCTTTTTCTTGCAACACTTTTGAAAATGTAGGTAACAATTTATCAAATTCCTCTTGATCGCAGCCAGTACTGCTGAAAATTGACGTTGAGTCGTTATACGCTTTATGTAATGGCTCATGACTTTAATCTCATGTTTTACTAGAGCGAGTCGATATTCATTAATTTTTAATTGAAAATTTAGACTGGGACAAGTCTATTATTTTATTAAACTGTTCAATATGACTTTCTTAATCTGATGTTTTTTTATTTGAATTCCATTAAGAAATTCTCAGTCTTTTTCATCTAGCCCATAATGCGCAATAGTTTATTCACGCCGTGCTTGAAAACAAATTCAAGTACGGAAAAAACATCATGGTTCTATACTTAAGTGGATATAGCCTAGGAAAAGCAGAATATTTTTGTTTACTTCATATTGTTTACGTCACCTGAGCCAGGTCATTTTTCCATAACACAAGCATTCCCTCCTGTCACCCCAGTATGACCATTGATGACAACGCCTTATATTTGTACTTTTTTTAATTAAATCATTACACTAAAATTAGATTAGGAATACAAACACCAACAGCATGCGCTACCTGGTGTGGCGCAGATATAGAGACCATGGCAATATTTAAATCCTTTTTTATGACACTGTTCATTGCTTTGCACATACATGCGCGTGCTTTGTATTGTCTGCTGCCTGCTTTAAGTGTCGCTGTCATCATGCCAGTGGCGGCTCAAACGGTTGCGCTAAGACAAGCTGCTGAATTTACTGAGCATTTGGTCTTAAGTCTGGAAGACAATGTGGTGCAATTACATACCCAACAGGGCGTTTTGCTCTCTAGCCAACCACAAACACAGACCTTTACCATTAATTATCCTGAGATTAAAAGTCTGACCTTAGACTTTCGTAGTGGCCTATTTGAAGCCCCTGTTGTTTATCAAGGTAATCAACAGCAGGATGCGCAATTAATCATTCAAGGCGGTGATTTTCCTGTTTTAAATCATGTTCTACACAGCCGTTACAGCGGTTATTTAGACTTTAATCAAGATGGTCAAGCCGATTTACAATATGACCATGTAGCGGAAGTTCATTTGTATCCTGAGCCCCATAGTGAAATTTATATTCAAACTCCACGTCCTCATGCGCCGACCCGCTTTCAACGGGTGGCAAAGCTCCCTCTCTATCGTATCAGTAGCGGTAATCCCGAACCTTCATTTGCCACCACAGTCTTTCCTGCTGGGTACGCGATGACATTGCAAGCCCCACCCACACCATAAATGCTAGGAACAAGCGTGACTCTGCGTTCGCTTTATGCTGACCGTGTGGATTAATCACACACGAGCTGTCCAGGACTTTATTGGCTCAATAGACTTACCCATCCACTTTTCATGAGGTCTTGTTATGTCACGTTTCATCTTATTCATCATGAGCATCTATATGATGTCTCCCGCATGGGCCAATAGCGTTTTTAATACGCAGAACAATAAACTGTTTATTCCCTTTATTCAGGCGGGCGAGCAAGTCTTTGATGCTGAGTTAATGTATGAAACGGACACAGGTTTATTCACATTGCTCAGCGCTCGAATGCGAGAACATCAACTCACGCCCACGTATGGAGAGACTTTAGCGTTATCTCCTCAACTTGATCTGCACCTGCCTCGGATCAACTTAGACGGGCAAATGTACTCCGCTGACTTGGCCTATGATGCTGCGATGAATCGCTTTGCTGCCAAAAACATTTCGCCTTTAGCCGAGCGCACTGCCGAGCGTGGAAAATCCAAAGGCACCACCTATATTCGACAATACAGTGCAGCAGAGTTACAGCAATTAATCTTTTTGTTTTCTTTGCAATCGGGGATAAATATTAATTTAACCGTGCAAAACGGCATTGTGGTGTACACCTTAAAATACAACACCTTAAACCCCGCAGGTGAATGGGTGACGGCTTCAGCCCTTTTGATGCTCCCCGATGATTTAAGTCAGCCGCTGTCAATGGTCGCCATGCAACATGGCACCGAAGTCTTAGATAGTCGGGCACTCACCGAGCAACAGATTGATATACCTAGTTTTGGCTTAGCTGCCACAGGTTACGCCGTGGTCGCAGCCGATTATTTAGGTTTTGGCGCTTCTGAAGGCTTACATCCTTATACTCACGCGCATTCGTTAGCGACTGTGGTGGTGGATGCGATGCGTGCGGCGCGAACAGTGTTAGGCATACAAAAAATCTCTCACACTGATCGAGTGTTTTTAGCGGGTTATTCAGAAGGCGGCTATGCCACATTAGCGCTGCAACGAGAATTAGAAGCCCACTATACGGATGAATTTACCCTGGTCGCCTCAGCGCCGATGGCGGGGGCTTATGATTTATCCGGCACCATGACGCTGCGCTTATTAGACACCACGCCACATCCCAATCCTTATTATTTTCCGTATGTTGGGCTGATGTTGCAGCAGGTCTATAGCCCTTTTGATGGTGTACAAAACACCTTTGCAGCGCCTTATCATGAAGAAATCATGAGCTATTTTGATGGACAGCACGATACGACTGCCATCAATGCCTATTTACCCGCATCGCATCTCGACGTGTTTGCCCCTCAAGTGTATGCAGATTTAGCCGACCCTGATTCTTGGTTAATGGCAGCGTTGCGAGCGAATGATTTAACACGTTGGACACCCCAATCCCCCACCCGCTTGTACCATTGCGTGAAAGACGATCAAGTACCATTTGCCAATTCCCAAGTCGCCTTTGATAGCTTTCAAGCATTAGGCGCTACGCAAGTGGAATTAATCCCCGTGGAAGACAGCAGTTATGACCAGAGCAATGCTCACGTCAATTGCGGCATCCCCATTATGCTCATGGCGAAAGAATGGTTTGATAGTTTTAACACGGCTAAATAGCGTGATGTAGGCGGGTGTGTCAGCAAAGGTGTCTACACACTAAAGGCAGGTAGACAAGTCTGCCTCTGCCTGTTCAGCGTTCCCACGCAGGGCGCGTGGGAATCAGGGCTTCGAGCTACTTCTTCCCCTTCACTTTATCCTCCGGCAAAGCTGCAAAATACCTAAACGTCCATTCGCGTCGGGTTTTGTCATTCCAATAATACACACTGCGGATCAAATCCGGCAAAGGTGCGCTGTTACCAGAAAGATGAATCAAGCGGAGCAAGGCCGGATACAACTCTGCATGAGTTTTGATTTTAACCACACGCATGAAACGTTTTTCGCTGACCAAGGGGTTTTCGCTGCCTTCTCGGAGGCGGGCGAAGTGCTCAACTAAGCTGGGTTTTTCAGCTTTTTCCTTGATGTTCGCCAAACAGCCTGCCAATGCCGCGATGCCCTCCTGATCCCTCCAACCTGCGGCTTTGAGCTTACGATAAAAATTTTGATAGGCTGCGGTAAACAAGATTTCTTCCAGGTTTTTGCAGCGCTTAAGTTGGGCAAAGGTGCCTTTGCGACTGGTTTCTCCTGGTTTTGTCTCAGCACTCCAATAATTCCACCAATCTAATGCGACTGTTACAGCAGATTTTGTTTGTGATTGTGCCGTGTTAGCTGACATATGATCTTCTCCATCAATAGACTTGTTGTGAGGGGTAGGCATCGTAGCGAAAAGGTGTGGTTTTAAGGCGGTTT
The DNA here is from genome assembly GCA_016744475.1 of Thiotrichales bacterium. Lineage (GTDB taxonomy): Bacteria > Pseudomonadota > Gammaproteobacteria > Beggiatoales > Beggiatoaceae > BB31. The sequence goes on from JADGEH010000112.1 coordinate 6,343, forward strand.
TTTCGGTTTTTTTCCCATGCTGTCCACTTCAGTCAAGCCGCTTGTTTAGCAGCAGGTTTGTCGGGTAATTCCAACTTGTCTTTAATAGATTTTTTCCAGTTATAACGGGCTAAATCCCGTCGTGCGATAGCGACGCGCTTAGGGTGGGTTTGATCGGCGATGTGCTGGCTATTCGCCCAGCGATCAAAGGTGTCTAAAGTGTAGGTATTTAAGCGCCGATGCCATAGAGCATACAAGCGGTTGCGCAGCGCGATGTCTTGCGGGGCTTTAGAGGATTGCTCTAAGAGATCATAGAAACTGCGCTCAGTATCGGCCCAAAAGGCGCTTTCGATGAAACCTGTATCCGCGCCTTTGCGACGTGGATCACCACTAGAAAACCAGGCATCTTTCAAACCACCGCGTAAATTCCCCATGAATTCACTGGCGGCAAGAATTAAATTCTCAGCATATCCTTCAAAAAATTGTCGATCCGCTTCATCCGTAAAATGAAACAAGGGCATGGTGGCTTCGTACCAGCACACAGGTTTCATATTGTCCATGTCATAACCGAACGCCCACGCACGAAAACGCAGCCCTTCTTGGTGCAAATAGCGATCTGTAAAGGCTGAGATGACTGTTGCAGGAATACGTTGGTTTTTCTTATCGCTCAGTGGTTTAACTAAGCCTAACCAGTGCCGATAATTGACTGCCCCGCGTGCGTGGATCGGTAAGGTCTGTTTTCCATCGCTGCTGTGTGGACTGAGCACATGTTGCCAGGTTTCGCCAGGATAATTAATGCCGTAATTTTTAGTGCGATATTCACGCACCAACGGCGTTTCCCCTGGCTCAATGTTTAAGCGAATGCGGCGCGGCATTCCCCAAAACATTTGTAAGGGATTGACTGATTCTTGAACGGTGACGGGGGTTTGACTGGTTTTGTCGCTGACACGGGTGGGGGCGAGCCAAGGAAAAATGTCTTGCGGGCGCTGATGAGGACTGGCAAAAACTTCTTTTTCTAACACATTCAGCCAAATGGTGTGCCACAGGCTTAAGGGCGGCGCGTTATTTTGCTTGGGCGTGGCTAAGACTAAAGTGGTGAGAGGCCCGCCGCCACGCATGGATGTGCGATGTCCCGCACCCCCGCTGGGCGCATTGGTTTGCAAGGTGTACAAGGTCATCGCTGCCAAACCCAGGTGTACGCCGTCTTGCGGTAAATCTTTCACGAAATGGGTTTCGCTGCCCATCGTATCCATGAGCAAAACCGTGATGGGTAGCGGTTTTTGCGCTTCTAATTCATCTAAGTCTTGCATAAAACGCGCACCTTCGCCATCCAGATTAAAAGCCTCCTGGTATTTGGCAAAAGCGGCTTTTAGCGTGTCCGGCGTAGGCGGGGATTCAAACACCTCAAACCAGGTATCTTCATCTTCAGGGGCAAAAGTGGTTTGCACCAAGCCGATTAAAAACTGGATTAATGCGCCATTAAAATCAGGACGCGGCGCATCTAAAGCGATGACGGGGTTTGTGGTGTCGGCTATTTGCCAAGGAGCGATAGTGTCTGCGCTGCCGTCAGCACGACGAACCGGCAACCATTTCTCTTCAAGTAGGTTATAAGGCATGTGTTGATTCCTCTTCTTTTCTAAAACGGGTGTGTTTTTTGTTGTCATGATTTACTAAAGTGACGGTTCTTAAACTCAGCCGAGTCAGGTGTGCCTGCAAAACAAGCTACACGTTATCTACTGGTGCTCACGGTGCAACCCCTGTGAGTTAAAATCAGAACCCCTCATGTTCTGGATCGAAGCGTTGTGACAGCCGTTCCAAATCTTCTTTGGTAGTATCGTAATCATTTTTCAGACTCCAAGTAGCTTGTTTTGCATCTTCTGTTAAAGAATGTCCACGATGTCTATACCATTTAGCGATCAGTTCTAAAGTACTGGCTGTTTTGTGATAACACTGAGCCTCTTCAATCAGTTCGACTGGATTACGCATGATTTTCTCCTTTTTATTAAAATCATAGATAACAGTGTAGCCAATGAATAAAAAAACATAAGAGCGTTTCAAACTGAAAAAGTATCTCAGGTTAAGTAGGTACGTAAAGGGAAACGAAGGTTCATGTTACACTTTGAATGTTCCTGCATGTCTGTGGGATGAACCGAGTGTATCAGCTAAATAGCACGTTCCCCACGCCTGTGGGGATTGGCAGGCGGGGTTTTACCCCGCACTGCTTCATCTATTTTCACCCCGCTGCCCCCTCTCAGTCGCATCGTAAAGCATCCGCACGGTATCTCCGTTGCTATTACCCCTTTTCCAACGAGCTAGGCACACGCTGATTTAGGCGTAACGATGTCTAAGACCTTTGACAGATAAGGGGTACACGCGAAACCCAGCTACAGATTATCCCTCCGCGTTCGCGTTGCAAAAAGCACACAGCGAAAACCCTCGTGGCTATCGATCAAGATGGTCTAAGTTTGCGAATTCAATAAAATGAACACTAGCGGGACAAAAGACACAAACGGCACAAGCGTTTTAGTCTGTTTGTGCCATTTGTATCTTTTGTGTTTGGTTCGTTCCACGGAGACCTTCGCTGCCATTCAGAGAAGGATTTTTAGCCCCAACGGGGCGACATCTATATAGCCTAGGGCAACGCCCTGAGTTCAGTCGATGATACCGACCCAGCCCTGAAAGGGCGTAATAAAAGGCAGCATTGTATTTTATGTTGCCCTTTCAGGGCTGAGTTCCTTCTATCCGTTTAACCTAGGGCATTGCCCTAGGCTATTGAAATCGCCTGCTGTCATGTGCGTGCCTAGTTTTTCTGTCTCTACGCAGCCTGAAATCATAAGGCTGTGTTTTTCATCCGCTGGGGCTACTAGCGATGTCTGAGCAGTTAAACTGCCGTCACCTTGTCGCCGTTGACATCGGCTGTGATAAGGCTGGCGGCAAAATCGGGAGAAAAGGTATTAAATGGTGCGTCGCCTGTCAGTAAGCAAATCTATTAGTAGTAGGTTGTTGGGATGACATTGCATACAGCCTCCGGTCATAATCATTTTATAGTTAATTAGGAAAGAGCAATATTTCTTCAGTTTTTTATCCAGCAATGAATGCCCTTGTTCACCATTACTCAATGGGTATTATTTATTCTGTACACTCAACATTTCAAATATTAAATCATGGTTATGTTGTTTTAATCCAGCTTCGTACAAAGGTGGAATATGATTTAGTGTCGAACTATGGAATAGTTAGTTCTTTTGTAAAAGTATCATGATTTGTCATACAGTGATCCCCACAATAGTTCATTTTAAGCGTCCCTTTGCGGTGCCGAGATGCTTGCCAAGCGGTGTATTACAGCCTCGATGGTTCAAACCCCAGCCTGCCTTACAGCGAGCCATTGCCATTGAACAGCAATACCACGCTGAAATTTCAAGCTGTCGATTTACAAGGACAACTCACACCTATTTACACCGAGCATTACGTGTTTGATACCCAGCCTCCGCAGATCATCTTTGATTTATCGATCAATCAATGCACTAGCGAAGCTTTTTCCAATCTCAACATCAGTGGTACGGCTAGCGACGACAGCCCGACAGGCTTACGACATCTACATTTACAGATTCAAAACGGCGATTTTTTCTTAAATTTTGACGAATCTGCCTTGTTTAATTTACAACCTACTTGGTCACAACTCAGCACGACAAGCCCAGACTGGCAATTTACCTCGCATCAAGAATTGCCCTTAGAAGGCTTTGAAGGCAGCTTTACCATTCGTGTGCGAGCCATTGATTATGCAGGCAATACCACGATTGAAGAAGTGGAAGTGTTGGCGTTGCGCAAATGTTCTTAAGCCCAACATTTCGGCTCCGAACTTGAGTTTAGATCATGCGGAAAAACGTGACATTTTCGTATAGGCTCTTAACGGAGTGAATGTTTAAAACCACAGGAACAACATCATGCGCATTGGAATCCCTAAAGAAACTAAACCCTTAGAAGGTCGTGTAGGACTGATTGCACCCGCTTGTGCCGACTTAGTGGCACAAGGCCACGAAGTTCTTCTTGAAACAAACGCCGGACTCGCCAGCGGCTATCCCGATCAGGCTTATGTCAATGTCGGCGTGAAGATTGTGCCGGATGCCTCAACCTTGTACCAACACGCGCTATTCATCGTCAAAGTCAAAGAACCGCAAGCCGCCGAATGGGCTTTGTTACGCGCCGATCATTTATTGTTTTGTTATTTACACTTAGCCGCTGAACCTGCTTTAACTCAGGCTTTATGCGATATAGGTTTAATCGCTGTGGCGTTTGAAACCGTAGAAACCGAAGTGGGAGATTTACCTTTATTACAACCCATGAGCATCATTGCAGGTCGCTTAGCGACACAAATCGGCACACATTTATTGCACCGTCCGCAAGGCGGCAAAGGCTTATTATTAGGCGGTTTGCCCGGTACTGAACGCGGCAAAGTCGTGGTATTAGGTGCAGGTGCGGCAGGCTGCGGAGCCGCTCAGTTAGCCGCTGCGATGGGTAGTCAAGTCGATGTATTTGATAAACGCGGCGACCGCTTAGCCGCTTTGCATGACACCGCCGCCAACATCAACACCCACTATGCGTATCAACAAGCCGTGGAGCAGCAAGTCGCGCAAGCGGATTTGCTGGTCGGTGCGGTCTTATTGACGGGGGCTAAAGCTCCGCAAGTGGTCAGCGAAACGATGGTGAAAAGCATGACGCCGGGCAGCGTGATCGTGGATATTTCAGTCGATCAAGGCGGTTGCATCGCCACCACCCATCCCACCAATTACCTACAACCCACTTATGAACGGCACGGCATCACCCATTTTGCCGTGACCAACATGCCCGGTGCCGTACCTCGCACCGCCTCACAAGCCTTATCAGCAGCCATCCTGCCCTATGTGATGCGCCTCACCCATGATGATTGGATCGATCATCAACCGCTGAAGCGTGGGTTAAATATCCAAGCCGGGCACATTATGCATCCGGCTTTATTGGCGGCGATGTGAGGTATAAATCAGAGTCGTAGGAGCCGAAATGGTTGGGCGGCCTAGCCAGCCCAGCCTACACGGGCTTATTGGGTTACAGGTTTGCCGTCTAATCCTTGCGTGGGAACGCCATCGCAAAATCCTAATTTTGCTGTCCAACGTGAGGGAAAGGCTTTATCCATGAAATGGATATGAAAACGTCCCCAGTAATAGGTCGCTGTTTTATTAGGGCCTAGACGCGGTGTATCGCAGCGTTGATCAGACGTGGCTTGTGCCCAGTAGCCTTCGTAAGCGCCTCGGTTATCGTAGTTTCCAGCCAATCCCAGAATGTAGATGACACCGGGAATGTCTTTAAGGCTATAAGTCCACATTGCAGTCGGCCCGATGTCATCGGCATAGATCACAGTGCCCACCGTACTGTCCCAGACTTCATCTGCGAAGGTGGATGAGTTCATGCAGAGAATAGCTGGTAGGGCGCTGATAAATAGAGTTTTTTTCATTATGATGTGCCTTTAATAGGGAGTATCTAAAATCCAGTTGGTATTCAAAAAGGACGGATGACAAAGTGGAACTTTGCTCACCTTACCTGGCTAGGAAATAAGGGAGAATGTGTTTTTCAATTGAATGAGTTCGCACCGCAAATAGACGCGGCGCAGGCCCTATATGGCTCATGATGGAATACGGCGCGATAACACTCATCTTTCAAACAGACAGCTATAAACCCTTTAAACGCTGGCGTTCTTTTGCGCCTCTTGTGCTGTTTGGACTTATTACTCTGCTTTGTTTGGAAAAAACCGCCCTCTCATGTTTTGTAATTGAGCTTTCAAATGTGCTTTGCGTTGCTGGGTTTGCGGCAGTTCTGCATCAATCCAGTGACGTAAAGCGCGTAGTAAGCTGGTCATGGTTTCTGCATCAATCTCCGTATCGTCTGGGGCGTAAGGCAGTGTTAGCAGGGGTTTGCCCATGTCTTTCCAGGGAAAGCCTTTAGGATCATGAGCTTCTAACCATTCTAACCAAGCGCTACCGTGCAATCCGGCACAGGCTTCGCGCCCATAACGCGCCATCGCTATCCGCCGTAATAATTCTGAAAAAGCCGCAATGAATGCTTTATGCGTTAAACGATGGCGCTGGCGTTTTAGCTGAGTGAACTGCTCTTTGGCATCGACGCGCCAATCGCTACGCCGCCATAGTGCTCGAATTAGCCAAATCAGCGCGATCACCGCAAGTAATATCAGCCAGTATCCCGGTGCTAAAGGCCACCAGGGAATGCTGTCTAGTCCATGAATATCGCGTAAATCATCAAAATAAAGTGGGTTCATGCGTGGCTATGTCCTCGTATTGATGCTTAAACATATGTGGAATAATGGCGGTTTTTTTGCGCTCACTGCATATCCGAACAATAACTCTATTATACTGAGCCGATGGCTAATTTCTCTACTCACTTCAGCGTTGCAGCCGGTGTCGCACTGATGGGTTCAACGACGTATTTTAGTATTCATGCGGTGACGGCTGAAGAGGCGGCGATATTGTGTGTGGCAGGGACTTTAGGCGGGATTTTGCCGGATGTGGATTCGGATTATTCCCGCCCGTTGCAGATCGTTTTTACGGGGCTGTATATGGTGTTTGTTTTTTCTCTGCTACGTGGCTTGCCGAGATTGTCGATTTTGGACACCTGGCTGATGTTAGGCGGCTTATATGTGTTATTTCGCCATGCTTTGTTACCCGCTTTTCGTAAGTGGACGGTACACCGGGGGATTTTTCATTCCATCCTGGCGGCTTTATTTTTTGGATTATTAGCCAGTAGTTTATTGTTTTGGTTGTATGGCTTTGAGCCAGGATTTTCTTGGTTGACGGGGGTGTTTGTTTTTGTAGGTTATATCGCGCATTTGTTATTGGATGAGTTTTACAGTGTGGATTTTGATAATAAGCGTCTTAAAAGTTCATGGGGCACGGCGTTTAAATTGGCTAACGCGGGTAATTGGCGTAATACTTTTTTGTTTTTGCTCGGCACAGTCTGCGCTTATCAATTAACCCCGCCTGCACATGACTTGAGCGAGTTTGTGTTAAATAAAAAGCATTATGAAGCGATGTGGCAAAAGTTTTTGCCTGAATATTTGCCTTTTTAAGCGACTCTACGCAGGAAAAATCGGGCGTTTTTGTGTGCTTCTCACAGCTTGTGGAACGTGAGTGTTTAACTCCAAAGCGATATGATTTTTTCCGGTGTATGACTGTCATACCTTTGTCATGCACAATGCTTAATATCTAATGAGTTTTGTTTATTAAACTTGTCCAGGTTTTAAGCCTAGACAAGTCTATTGATTTCAGGAAAGTCATGTCTACCTCAAGTATCTTAGTTGTCGAAGATGAACCCTCCATCCGAGAAATGTTGAAAATGGCGCTGGAACGCGCTGAGTTTAAAGTCTTGGAAGCCGCTGATGCCCAACAGGCGCAGTCGATGATTTTTGAATCCCCTCCCACGCTGGTGTTGCTGGATTGGATGTTGCCCGGTATGAGCGGCATAGAGCTGGCGCGTCGCCTAAAACGCGAGAACAACACGCAGGACATTCCTATCATTATGCTCACGGCCAAAACCGAGGAAACCGATAAGGTACGCGGTTTGGAAGTGGGCGCAGATGATTATGTGACTAAGCCTTTTTCGCCACGAGAATTGATCGCTCGCATTAAAGCGGTGCTGCGCCGCACTATGCCGAGTAGTCTGCAAGACTCTCTAAGCATTAATGATTTAATCCTGTACCCTGCTGAACATCGCGTCACCATTGCGGATGAAGATATTCATATAGGACCTACGGAGTTTCGTTTGTTGCATTTTTTCATGACGCATCAAGATCGCGTTTACAGCCGCAATCAGGTGTTGGATCAAGTCTGGGGCAGTAATGTCTATATTGAAGAGCGTACTGTTGATGTGCATATTCGCCGTTTGCGTAAAGCCTTATCTATCCAAGGTTGCGATCATCTAGTGCAAACTGTGCGCGGCGTGGGTTATCGTTTTTCTATTAAAGGCTGACTGTTGACACTTTGCCATGATGGGTACCACTTGGTCTCAAGTCTTTGTTCGCTTAAGCTTACTGTTGGCTTTGGGCTTATTTTTAGGCAGCGTATTCGGACATGTGTGGCTGTTTTTATGCCTCACGCTCAGCCTGATCCTGGCTTGGCATCTTCACAATTTATACCGCCTCGATAATTGGTTACAAAAAAGTAAAAAGCTCGATCCGCCGGAAGCCACAGGCATTTGGGGCGAGGTGTTTTACCAGATTTATAAATTGCAAAAACGCAATCGCAAGCGCAAACGTAAGCTGGCAAGTATGCTCAAGCAGTTTCAAGCGTCTACAGGTGCAATGCCTGACGCGGCTATTGTGCTGAGCAGTAAAAACGAAATTGAGTGGTTTAATAAAGCGGCGGTGCAACTGCTGGGACTTAAAACCGCTCAAGATATTGGACAAATCGTGAGTAATTTGGTGCGCGTGCCAGATTTTACGGACTTTTTGCGTGCCGTCACCGAACACGATATGAACCCTCGCGGACGTTCCATCAAAATCCTTTCGCCGACCCAACCTCACATCATGTTACGCATTCATCTGGTGCCTTATGGGGATAACAAACGCCTGATGATTGCGCGTGACATCACTGATTTACATCGCTTAGAACAAATTCGTCAAGATTTTGTCGCCAATGTTTCGCATGAATTGCGCACACCTTTGACGGTGATCAATGGTTTCGTGGAAACCTTGCAAGATGATTTGCCCGACATGGATGAGCACACGCAAGCGCAGTGGCAACGCCCTGTGGATTTAATGGCTCAACAAACTCGGCGTATGCAAAATATTGTCAGCGATTTGTTGGTGTTATCCCGACTTGAATCACAAATTCCCAACGATATACGCAAGCCTGTGGATATTAAATATTTATTGGACGATTTAAGCGATGAAGCTATGGCTTTAAGCGGTGAAGCCCAGCACCAATTTGAATGCGAATTCGCTGACGATTTACAAATGTATGGCAGTCCTGATGAGCTAGAAAGCGCTTTTGCAAATTTAGTGTTTAACGCCGTGCGCTATACCGCTGCGGGCGGGTGCATTACTTTGCGCTGGTATAGCGATGAAAGCGGCGCACATTTTAGTGTGGAAGACACGGGGGAAGGCATTGCTGAACAGCATATTCCTCGCTTAACGGAGCGTTTTTATCGTGTGGATGTCGGGCGTTCGCGCCAGCAAGGCGGCACAGGTTTAGGGCTGGCGATTGTCAAGCATGTACTGCATCGCCATCAAGCTCATCTACACATCGACAGTCAACTGGGCAAAGGCAGTGTTTTTCGCTGCGACTTTCCCCTTAGCGCTATCGTGCAAGATGACGCTGAAGTAACTGAGCTGGCTGAAGAAACAGCGAGTGAACTGTGAGGGGGACACGCCTCTCCTCTCATGGCTATAAAATTTTAGCGTGATGCGTGCTAATCTCGCATAACCCCCTCCTCTCAAAAAAACACTGCCATTCACTTAAGCTAAGTTACATTTCAAATGCTTGATTTTATTGTGTATAATTTGAATGCAAGGTTAAGAATGCTGATTGAAAGCCGTATTCTTTCATTGTTTTTAAGGAATGCTGCCCCGATCACCCCCCCTCAATCCCCTCCTGCGAGGAGGGGAAGCTCACGGCTCAAACGTTTAATCCAAGTAGCATTGCAAGTGGTTGATTTTATTCCCTATCCTTCAAGGAGGGGGCTGGGGGATGGTGAATAAAAGCCACCTTCTTTAATGCATTTTTAAGGAATCAATGCGTTTAATCCCCCCTCTTCAATCCCCTTCTGCGAGGCGAGGAAGCAAGTCCTTATAAATTCTAAGTTTTTTCCTTAAGTGAATATCAATACCTCAAAAACCTTCCCCCAATCCATAGGGAAAATAAACCAGTTATACGACAAACTTAGCAGGCTTCAAAAACGAGTCAGGTCTTAACTACGATGCTTCAGTACCACTGAAATATGATCCCTCTACCGGTACTGACCGCAACGCGGTCAAGACGGCGTTCCCAAGTGGCGAGGCTGTAAAAGAACTCCTTCCACAGGCGACATCAATGGGATTAAAAATCCTAGA
>JADGEH010000014.1:0-31163 GCA_016744475.1 Thiotrichales bacterium
CTTAGAAAATGCCAATCAGAAACTCAAACTTTGCTTTATTCGTCTTATGGTGAAGCGTCTCGCGGCTCATGCCTCTTGAGATTTCAAATGGGTTCTATATCGGTAATCGAGGGTAACTACTTTACTGATCGTCATACCAAGGGTGTTTTTCGGTTATTAAATCATGAAAATCGCGCCTAACAAGGTCTCTCCAGCGCGGTAGGATGGGTAGAGCAGAGCGAAACCCATCATTTCGATGGTTTTGAACGATGAGTTTCAGATGGGTTTCGGCGCGGGATAGTTTTGAACTTAAAACAAAGTTCAATGGCGTGCCTCTACCCATCCTACGCGGGCTGAATCATTGCTACGATACGGAGAAATTTTATCCCGTGATGTACGCCTTGCTACAAGCCGAAGCACGCGGTGAATTAAGCGAAGGGTTGTTAAAACAAAGTGCCTGCCGTATTAAGCAAGTTTTTAAAAATATGAAGCGTGCGCGTAACATCAGATAGACAACACTATAGCAAAATTATATCAGTTGTTAAGACTGCCAGTCCTTGAAGGACTGGCAGTCTTGAGTTTGGCTCTATCGCAAGCCTATAAATGATGTACTTTAGCTATAAACTATAATTTGCAAACTCATTTCAAACTATTATTAACATCTTACGCGGTACGTGCGTTAAACGGGAAAAAAAGAAGCAACTGCGTAACATCAACTATTAAGGAGAGAATCATGCCTATGCTGAATATCAACGTGTTTAAAAGTTCAATACCTTTAAGCCTGCTGGCAGGAGTTATGTTATCGAACAATTTAACGGCAGAAATGTATCGTTGGGTTGATGAAAATGGTCATTTACATTTTTCCGATACGCCACCTGCCGAAATTCAAGTAGGTGAGCCGTTAGAGGTTACACCTTATCTCCCTTCAGCACTTAACAGCTTTGAGAGTAAGGTTCCGCCAAGATTGCCCAACACCACACGCAGCAATCCTAAGAAAAAAGAGGTAGCTCAAAAACCGTATCACAAACAAATGCCGGCTTATCCAGCTTATAAAGGCAATAAATCGGTCACAATGTATTCCGCATCTTGGTGTCGGGTTTGTTGGCAAGCGAAAGCCTATATGAATGTTCGTCGTATTCCTTATACTGAGTATGATATAGAAGCCTCAGAAGAACACATGAATCAATTCAGAGCTTTAGGTGGACGCGGAGTACCTTTGATAGTGGTAGAAAAACAGCAGTTGCACGGCTTTAGTGCGAATCGTTTGGAACAGTTGTTAAAATAGCTCGCGTTACACACACAGCGCGGTAGGATGGGTAGAGCAGAGTGAAACCCATCTTTATTATGGAATGGGAATGATGGGTTTCGGTGCGGGATAGTTTTGAAGTTAAGAGCCTATACGAAGATGGGGAATCGAAGCGAAAATCCGCTATTTTGAGGCAGGTTTTTCGGTTTTTTAAGGCGAATAGCGGGTCATTTAACGAAAAAAAGCGGAAAACCTGACCAAAAGGGTGGATTTGCAGCCGATGATCCCGTTTTCGTATAGGCTCTAAAACAAAGTTCAATGGCACGCCCCTCCCCATCCTACGCGGGCTAGATACTTTGGCAAGCAGGGGGGGAGCAACCGCCTCTAAAAATCCCCCATTTCTAAATCCATTTTAATCGCGTCCACTCCGGCTTGAGCGCATTCTTCGTCAATTTCGCCGCCGGGTGCGCCGCTGACACCGACCGCACCATACGTTACGCCGCCTGCTTCAATCGGTATACCGCCTGCGCTCATGACCAGATTATCCACTTTTGCGCCCACGCCTGCGGGGGTGGTGAAGCGTTTTTCCATGCTGGAGGTGGTGGCAGAAAAAGAAATCGCGGTATAGGCTTTTTGACGGCTGATGGTGAGGGTGAGGTCGGGGGCAATGGTGTCGCGCAATGTGACTTGCGGATGACCGCTGCGATCCACCACTGTCACGCCGATTTGGATGCCTTTTTCGCGGCAAGCCGCTACTGCGCCTTGTGCGACTTTTAGTGCGGCTTCCATGGTCAAACGTTGCACGGAAATACTGAGGGCTTGGTCTTCGGCTGAGAGGGGCGATGCCATGCTTAAAGCGATACCAGCCATGATAAACATACGATACATAGGTGTCTCCTTTGGGTGGGTTAATAGACTGGCTCAGGTTTCAGCACCGTAGCAAAAAGCTGCGGGTTCTGGACAAGTCTATTGATGTAAAGGCTCAATTTTGCGCTTGAAATAAAGTGTGGGTCAAGGTGTGTAGGCTTGAGCTGCTAGTATGTAGATAGAGCCACTATAAATTTCAGGTGCGGTTTGGACGAGCTGGACATTTGGGTCAAGAGTGTTTTTAACGTAGGGGGGGAGCTTCTTGCTGGGATTGGGGGTGGCTTGGTCACTCCATTCTCTCCCAAAAAGAAGCGCTCCTCCTATATTAGATTTTCATTAATTACTGAAACTGTCCGAACCATTGTTGACTATTTTAACCCTTTAACAAGACCTCAGCGTAGTTGATAAGCGCTGAGGTCTTTTTTTATGGGTTCTGCATTCAGTGCTACACGCTTTGCCTCTGCTCGCGCAAGCGTGCCCATCTCACATTTCATCCTACTTTTGTATGGCCTGCTCATAGCTATAAAACCTTCCATCCTGTTGTACAATTTGCGTGAACCCACCATTAGAGTATTTCATCATGCAAGTGCTGATTATAAAAATGTCCTCTTTAGGCGATGTGATACACACCTTGCCTGCACTCAGCGACGCACAACAGCATTATCCTGACATCCATTTTGATTGGGTGGTCGAGGATGCTTTTTCCGAAATTCCCGCTTGGCACCCGGCGGTCACTCAGGTCATTCCTATCAATTTGCGCCGATGGCGGCATCGTCCTTGGCGGGCTTGGCGTAGCGGTGCCTGGGGGCGCTTTCGCGCCTTGTTGCGAGAAAAATATTACGATTCAGTGATTGATGCACAAGGTTTATTGAAAAGCGCTTTTGTCACTTATCAAACCCACGGTTTACGCGCAGGTTTGGATAAACAATCAGCGCGTGAGCCGTGGGCGAGTCTGGCTTATCAGCAAAAAATCGCCGTGCCGCGTGAGCAACATGCGGTAGAACGTGTGCGCCAGTTGTTCGCACAGGTGTTGGATTATCCGGTGCCCAATGCTCCGCCTGACTATGGCTTATCCAGTTATACCTTGACCACGCTGATGCCGTCCCGCCCCACCTTGATCTTTTTGCATGGCACGACTTGGAGCACTAAACATTGGCCGGACAGTTTTTGGCAAGCATTGGCGAAACAAGCGGCTTTAGCAGGTTTTCGCGTGCGTTTGCCGTGGGGAAATGAAGCGGAGCACGAACGTGCGCAGTGGATTGCTCAATCCCATGCGCAGATCACTGTGATGCCTGCCAGCAATTTACAAGGCTTGGCCTCTGAGTTGAGCACGGCGGTGGCAGCGGTGGGCGTGGATACGGGGCTTGCACATCTGGCAGCGGCGTTGAAAGTGCAGTGTTTAACTCTGTATGGGCCGACACGGGCTGATTTGACGGGGACTTATGGCGAGCGCCAAGTGCATTTAAACAGTCAATTTGAATGTGCGCCGTGCTTGCAAAAACACTGTACTTACAGCGGCGATAGCCCGGTTTTTCCAGCCTGTTTTATGGAGTTATCCGTAGAGCGGGTGTGGGAGCAATTGTTAGATGTGTTAGCTCAACCGATGCGTTAGCCTTGGTAAATGCTTGATGCGCCCGTATTGTAGATGTCAGCTTCATCAAACCATTTATTTTAAACACGAGCCTGTATGAGCACTAATACCACACTGCCATTATTTCCATTAAATACCGTGTTATTTCCCGGTGGGCCTTTGCCTTTGCGCATTTTTGAACCCCGTTATATGGATATGATCGGGGATTGTATGCGGCAGGATACGGGGTTTGGTGTGTGCTTAATCCGCAACGGTCAAGAAGTGGGACAAGCCGCTGATATTTATACCGTGGGCACGTTAGCCAAAGTTATCGATTTTGAAGTCGCGCAAGAGGGTATGTTGGGGATTTTGGTACAAGGACAGCAACGTTTCCAAGTACAACGCAGTTGGGTGAAACCGAATCAATTATTGATGGGGGACATCAGCTGGTTGGAGGATGAAGTCCCTTGCCCGATACCGGATACCTGTCACGCACTGGCGGACATGTTACAAGCCTTTATTCGCAAAGTCGGCGATCCGTACACACAACTGCCGACGGATTACACGGATGCTTCTTGGGTCAGTCAACGCTTGACCGAACTCTTACCGATTTCTTTGTTGGAACGTCAGAGATTATTAGAAAGCAATGATCCGCTAGAACGTTTGCGACATATTCAGGCCACCTTGCAGCGTTTGGAATTTGCGCACATCTGATCTTAGCGCTCGAACATTTTTTGACCACAGAGTCACGGCGTACACAGAAGAAAGCTTTAAAATATAGGGAGCATAAATCAGTTGTACGACAGACCTGGCAGGTGTCCAAAACCTGCTAGGTCTTGAACACGATGCTTCAGTACAACTGAAATATTATCTCTATATCACTCTGTATTCTCCGTGACTCCGTGGTGAATAAAGTGTTCACGAATCAATAAACCGTCAAAATAAGCTAGATGATGTACTGGGCTTTATTTCACAGAGCCTCGTTGTCCCCAAAACCCCGCTTGAGGCGTACTCAGCGCTTGTTGGTACAGCGCATTTTCCAGATTCAAAATACCAGGGCGGCGCATCTTGGGTAGCACCTGAATATCATTAATCTCTTCACAAGTATTCAAGTAGCTCAAATGTCCCATGATTTGTCCCGTGCTCAAATGCACGATCACCACGCCACAAAACAAGGCACGCTTAGCCAGTGATAACGCCTTAAATTCTGCCGTTTTATGCCGCAATTGAGACACGGCAATAAACACATAATCCCCACAACGCGCCATGCCGCGTGCAAAACCTGGCAAAACATTCACCACCTCGCGTTGTCCTGTTTGACGATCAATCTGCAATAACTCGCCTGCGGCTGAATTCAGCACATACAACTGTCCATCATAGAGACGCGGCGAATGAGGCATGGACAAACCCTCCACTAAACATCTCTGCGCCTTCACATCGAACAACATGCCACCGTTCATTTTTTGTGCTCGCCAGCCTTGTGAGTGAGAACTGCTGCCCAATGCGGTGACATAGCAGGGTTCACCTTGTTCCATCGCTAATCCATTCAGATGACAAGCATCATTAGGCGCTAACGAAGCAATAAACGGCGGCTGCCAACGCGGGATAAAGCTGTATTCATCATTCATCAATGATAAACACGAAAAGCGCGAGTTAATCGCCCATAAGCCTTCATCGCCCCACGACATATCATGAATATTCAGTTCGCCGCTGTAATAACTCGCACGCGGTACATACAGCGCATCATAGGTGTTGGGTTTATTGGGATAAGCCGAGGCAAGATGAGGCGCATTAGCCAACACAATGACTTGGTTTTGAGTCGCTATGGCTAAACGATGCCCAGACACCGCCAAACCTGTGGGTTGCATAAAAGCGCGGGGAAGTTGAATGACTTTTTCTGTCGTGCTACTGAGCAACATGATGCGCCCAGTGTGAGTCGCGCTGAGTATTAATGAACAACCTAGTTGCTCTAATAATTCAGGGAAAGTGGACGTATGGCTGCAACTAAAGGGAGAAGCAGCGGGCAATATGGGTGTAGACACCGGAGCCGATGGCGTGATAGCGCGTCCTAATAAACGTTGAGAGATACCTTGCAGACGTGCGTTTAGTAATTCCGCACGGGTCAGCAATAAACTGCGCACGATGGTATGGCGTTTTTCATGCGGAGAATACAGGCTGTTGACATATAAGTTATCTAATTGAAAACCTAGTTTTTGCAATTGTTGCTCGGCAGTCGGATTGTAGTCATACACCAAGCTATAAATACGCTGAAATTTTAGGTATTTAAAAGCTAATTCCAAGGCCAGCAAAGTACCCTCGATACCATAATAAAAATGTCGATGTTCTGCTTTGAAAATGCCAATGAGAAATTCAGCTTGTTGAGCAGTTTTATCATAATTATTCAATGCCATGATGCCAATAACGTCCTTTTCAGGGTGCTCTAATACGCATTCAACATAGCCTAAACTCAAGGGTTCTGTTTTTTGACGTTGCTCCAAACTGTGCCTGACTTGTTCTATTGATTCGGGGACTTTACGCACAGTGGAATACAAACGTAAAAATTCGGGGTCTTGATACGCGGTAAAAATAATCGGTGCATCACTGGGTTGACTGGGACGCAAACGCAGATGGCGACCTTGTAGGGGCATAATATGAGATTTCATCTGATCGGCTCTGTTATATAAAAAGGTCTGATGTCAGACATGAAGAGAAGAAGACAAGGGAATATTGATAACACACTATAGTCAACTCACCAGGTTTGTAGAACTTTTTAAGCAGTTAAAGACAACGCGAGAGGCGCAAAAGAATGCCAGCGTTTGAAAAGAGTGAGTAGCCAACATCCATCAGTGGTCAGGGATGAGTCCGTCATCAGGAAGCTGACGGCAGGCTTTATTTTTTGGAGGACAAGAAAACATCAAAAAGCTGAACGCTTTGAAATATAATGTCATACTAAACAATAATGAAAGGCTGAAAATCGTCTCTTAGAATCGATAAAAAAGCCTCGTAAAAGATTATTTTTCAATGCATTGAGCACCCTACTGCGGATGATTTGGATAGCTTGCATCACTGTGCTGACATCTGAATCTATATAGTTTTTTAGACATTGGTGTTTATTTCACATAGCCTGTCTCAAGCCAAATATAACGTTGCATAAAAAATAGTCTAAACAACATCCAAACCTCACTTAGAATTTCTAAGCTCACATCCTCTTTTTCAGGCCATTAATCTTTATATTGCGTAGGTTAAAGCTTTGACAACATTTGAAACACCTTTAAAAAACTTATTCCTACAAAACCTCACGTCACGTTCTTTCATTTTAACGGGATTTGCCGTGCTGATGGTTTTGTTATTACTGATTACCTTAGCAGGCATGTCGCGTATTCATACCATTAATCAAAATATGCACAGCATTGTGCATGATCATCAAATTAAAATTGAACTAGCTAATGGCTTAAATCGCATCATGATGGAGCGCTTTCAACTCCTGCAATCCATGTTTATCACCAATGATATGTTTGAACGAGAAGAATACTATCAACGCTTTCATGGTATTGCAGGTCAATTTATTACACTACAACGGCAGTTGAATAATATGCCTTTAAGCTTAGATGAACGCTCGCAAATTAATTTATCTCGAAAATGGGTGAAAAAAGCTTATCAAGCCCGTTTAAATGTCGCTGATTTATTAATGGAAGAAGAAGTCGAACAAGCCCAACAATTAATGCAAAAAAAGGTCATCCCGGTTTATCAAAAAACCTTATGGGGACTCGACAAATTGTTAAGTATTCAAAAAGCCGCCATGCGTAAAGCTGCCCAAGCCGCCAATCAAGCTTATAAAGAAGCATATTGGATGATGTTGAGTTTAGGTGGATTGTCTTTAGTCATTGGTTTAATGATTTCAGCCTTTGTACTTAAACGCACACAAGCTCAAGAACGCTCTTTATTTAAAGCCAAAGAAGCGGCTGAAGCGTTGGCTGATTCTCATGGTCAATCTTTGGCTGAAGTCAATCAAGAACTGGCACAGCGCAACCAAGATTTATCTAATTTAAATAAAGAACTCAAACATGCAGTGAATGATTCACGCAAAGCCAAACTCATTGCAGAAAACGCCAATCAAGCCAAAACCGAATTTCTTGCCAATATGAGCCATGAAATTCGCACGCCTTTAAATGCCGTGATTGGCATGATGATGTTATTGCAGGACACACGCTTAGATTCAGCCCAAAAAGATTATGTTGATACCGCTTACAACAGTGGTGAAGCATTGCTCTCGCTGATCAATAACATCCTAGATTTCTCCAAAATAGAAGCCGCACAAATAGAACTTGAAGCCGTGCCTTTTAATTTATACGAATGCATTGAATCCGCACTGGATTTAGTCGCCTCTAAAGCTGCGCAGAAAAAACTTGAATTATTTGTAGACTTTGCACCCGATATTCCCGTCACCGTATTAGGCGATGTGACCCGCTTGCGGCAAATCTTGGTCAATTTGCTGGGTAATGCTGTGAAATTTACCGAAGAAGGGGAAGTCTATGTCGTTGTCGGCAGCCCCGTATCACTGGATGACCGGCATAGTCAATTGCATTTCAGTGTGTGCGACAGCGGCATAGGTATTCCACAAGACCGCATTGACGCGCTGTTTGATCCTTTCAGCCAAGTAGACAGCTCGATTAATCGACGCTATGGCGGCACGGGCTTAGGATTATCCATCACGCGCAAACTCTGTGTACTCATGCAAGGCGATTTAATGGTGACCAGCGAGCTAGGCAAAGGTTCTTGCTTTAATGTCAATATCCGCACTGAAGTGCTCGATAGAAATAAACCTGAGTACCTACACACCGCTCCTCAAGGTTTAAGCCATCAGTCCATCTTGCTCATAGACGATCATCCGCATTTCAGTCGAGTGTTATCGGAAACATTGACACAGTGGAATAGTCAACCCCACGTCGTGTCTAGCGGAGAAAGCGCTTTACAATGCCTGACAGCAGCACCGCAGCGCTTTAAGATTATATTTATTGATATGGAAATAAGGCATAGCAACGGCCTGATTTTATGTCATCAAATCCGTGAACATAAAGCTTTGCAGCATATTCCCATCATATTATTGGTCTCTTTAGGTTCAATGGCTTGGCAAGATGAAGATAATGCAGAATTATTCTCTGCTCATCTACATAAACCCTTTAAACTCAAAAACTTACACCGCACTTTGCAAGCCGTTTTAACCGGCGAATCTAAACCGCCTGAGATAAATACCCCCGCAGTGTTACCCGCACCAGATCGGTCAGTGAAAATTTTGATGGCTGAAGATAACTTGGTCAATCAGAAGGTGGCGTTATTGCTGCTAAAAAATCTAGGTTATCGCGCAGATGTGAGTGAAAACGGAGAGGAAGCCTTACAAGCTTTAGACCGACAAGATTACGATATTGTGCTTATGGACATGCAAATGCCGAAAATGGACGGCATAGAAGCCACCCGCCGCATTCGCGCCGATCTCCCGCAACACCGCCAGCCCTACATCATCGCCATGACCGCACACGCCATGCAGGAATACAAAGAAGAATGTCTCGCAGCAGGCATGAATGCCTACATCACCAAGCCCGTCAAAAAAGATGCGCTGGCATCCGCATTGGATGCAGCGCAGAAGGTTTAAAGCGACGAGGTACTCCTGTCAAAGAATAGACTTGTCCGGGTTTAAAACACCGACTGCAAAACAGCGGATATTGGCGGTTTTTCCCGTTCCTTTTCGTTCAATAGAATGACTATTCGCCTCAAATAAACGAAAAAAACCGCTCAATCCCGCTGCTTTTCGCTACGGCGTTTAAACCCGGACAAGTCTAATGAGATATGACAAAAATAGGCGGCTATTTCAGTCAATGCGGCATTAACATCTTTAGCGGGTTTTACAAAACCCTCTAAGTTTGTTAATGCTTGTTGCGGCGCACTATAAAGATGAATATAGTTCTCAACCTTTGTGTTATGCGTAAATGTGTGGCGGTAGTCTTTACGCCGTATATGAGGGGTTCGACCTGGAAGCCTGGAAAGGGATTTCTAATAGCAACGGGCATTGTAGGTTCTGTATGACATTTGGAGGCGGGTGGATTTTTGCCCCATTTGAGTGCTGACGGCGTTATTTTTTTCTACCCATGGAATGCATGGCTATGAAATACCACCTTGTTAGTCCAAAAATGTGACTGAAAATCTAATCACCCACACATGTCAATAGAGCTTAGTCGAAACCATTATTTTCCCACTTGAGGAGACAAACCAATGAATCAAGAACTTGTGGATAAGGTGACAAGCCATCCAAAATATAATGAACTGGTGTCGAAACGCACCAAATTCGCGTGGATTTTATCCATTATCATGCTGGTGATTTATTACAGCTTTATCATGGTGTTAGCTTTTGCCCCCGGTGTTTTGGGTGCAAAAATTAGTGCGGGTTCAGTGATTAGTGTGGGTATTCCTGTCGGTGTCGTAATTATTATTTCCGCCTTTATTCTGACCGGCATTTATGTTTATCGTGCGAACGGTGAGTTTGACAAGTTATCTAACGAAATCAAGGAATCCATCAAATGAGAAAGTCGTTTACTTTGTGGGCTGCCTTCGTCACTATTTTTCTCGCCGTAGGAGCTGTCTTTGCTGCTGGCGGTGGTATGGACGGTGCGGTCGAAAAACAACCCTTAAATATTACTGCTGTCATTATGTTTCTTGCTTTCGTGGCTGGAACTTTAGGTATTACCTATTGGGCGGCACGTCGCACCAAAACCGCTAAGGATTTCTACACCGCTGGCGGTGGCATTACGGGTTTCCAAAACGGTTTGGCGATTGCGGGTGACTATATGTCAGCAGCGTCTTTTCTGGGGATTTCCGGTTTAGTTTTCATGAAAGGTTATGACGGTCTGATTTATTCCATCGGCTTTTTGGTCGGTTGGCCTGTCATTCTGTTCTTAGTCGCAGAACGTCTGCGTAACTTAGGTAAATATACCTTTGCTGACGTGGCTTCTTATCGTTTAAGTCAAGCGCCTATTCGTACCTTGTCTGCTTTTGGTGCATTAGCCACTGTTATTTTGTATTTGATTGCGCAAATGGTCGGTTCAGGTAAATTGATTCAAGTGCTGTTTGGTCTGCCTTATGAATATGCCGTGATTTTGGTCGGTGTATTAATGATTATGTATGTGACCTTTGGCGGCATGTTAGCCACTACTTGGGTGCAAATCATTAAAGCGGTTCTGCTGCTGTCAGGTGCCACCTTTATGGCTGTCATGGTGTTATACAAATTTGGTTTCAGTCTTGAAGCCTTATTCCAAAGTGCCGTTGATGCTGTGAACTCTAGCCCCTTAGAAAAACATAAAGAAGTGGTAGAAAAAGGTGGCGATATCATGGGGCCTGGTGGTTTAGTCTCTGACCCTATTTCCGCTATCTCTTTGGGTATTGCTTTAATGTTTGGTACAGCGGGTCTGCCTCACATCTTGATGCGTTTCTTCACTGTAGCGGATGCCAAAGAAGCTCGTAAATCAGTCTTTTTTGCGACAGGTTTTATTGGTTATTTCTATATTTTGACCTTCATCATTGGTTTCGGCGCTATTGTTTTGGTGGCGAGCAACCCTGAATATCTGGAAGGCGGTAGTTTGATCGGCGGCAATAATATGGCGGCGATTCACTTATCTCAAGCAGTGGGTGGTGATGTGTTCTTAGGCTTTATTTCTGCGGTCGCTTTTGCCACCATTCTTGCGGTGGTATCAGGTCTGACTTTAGCCGGTGCTTCTGCGGTGTCTCATGACTTCTACGCCAGCGTATTGAAAAAAGGCAACGCCGATGAAATGACTGAAATGCGCATTTCTAAAATCGCTACTGTGGTGTTAGGTGTTATAGCTATCAGCCTGGGTATCGCGTTTGAGAAACAAAACATTGCCTTCATGGTCGGTTTAGCCTTTGCGATTGCTGCCAGTGCTAACTTCCCTGTGCTGTTCTTGTCCATGTTCTGGTCTAAATTGACCACCCGTGGTGCATTCTTAGGCGGTATGTTGGGTCTGTTGACTGCCATTATTTTAGTGATTTTAGGACCTATCGTTTGGGTACAAGTCATGGGTAATGAGTCAGCCATCTTCCCTTATAAATACCCTGCCTTGTTCTCAGTCACAACTGCTTTTGTAGGTATTTGGTTCTTCTCCATTACCGATAATAGTGAACGTGCTAAACAAGATCGCGCAGCCTTTGCCGCACAGGATATGCGTTGTCAAACTGGTATCGGTGCAGAAGGTGCGAGCTCGCATTAATGCATCGCGTTTGAATCTCACTACTGTGATAAAAACTTAGCTGAAGCCATTGAAACATCATGGAAGAAGCTAAAAATCAGTAGTGATTTTCATAACACATAAAAAAGCGCCCCTTTTATAGGGGCGTTTTTTTATTGGGAGCTATACATATGAGCAGCTTTTCAGAGCACTGTGCTCGCACTGAGATTTTATTGGGGACAGAAGATTTAGAACGCTTAACAAACACGCATGTGCTGATTGCGGGTCTAGGCGGCGTAGGCAGTTTTGTGGCAGAAAGTTTAGGCCGAATAGGTGTTCGTCATCTGACCTTGTTGGATCATGATGTTGTTTCAGTATCCAATCTCAATCGTCAATTAGTGGCATTGCATTCCACAT
This sequence comes from Thiotrichales bacterium, assembly GCA_016744475.1. Lineage (GTDB taxonomy): Bacteria > Pseudomonadota > Gammaproteobacteria > Beggiatoales > Beggiatoaceae > BB31. The sequence continues at coordinate 12,314 of JADGEH010000014.1, forward strand.
TGGGACAGGCCAAAACGGATGTGATGGCTGCGCGTTTACGCGATATTAATCCTCAGATAGAACTGACTGTACTCACTGAATTTTTGTTAAAAGAGCAAGCGGAAGCCTTTGTACTTGAACATGCTTGTGATTTTGTGGTGGATTGTATTGATTCGATAGTTTGCAAAGCAGCATTGGTGGCAGCGTGCATTAAACACGAGAGACCTGTGGCTTCAAGTATGGGGGCGGGGAATCGTTTGGATGTGACGCAAGTGAAGATTGCAACACTGAATCAAACGCATTCCTGCGCCTTAGCGCGAGAAATGCGTTCGTTGTTGAAAAAGATGGGAGTACGGACTAATTATCCGGTGGTGTATTCTACGGAAAAATCTCGCCAGCCTTTGCCACATCAACCGATTGATGGCTCGATGTCAGGACACCCGCGAGCAGTCAACGGCACCATTGCCTATATGCCGGCGCTGTTTGGTATGATGCTGTCGGGTGTTGTCGTGCAACATTTACTCACACAAGACTCAATGCACGCTCATCCGTCCACCTAGACTTTTACGTAATTTATTGAGGGCATTTTGCTCAATCTGGCGAATACGTTCAGCCGATACATTATAATGCTGCGCCAAATTCTGAAGCGTTGATTTTTCTTCGCCTAACCAGCGTTGGCGCACAATATCTTGACTACGAGCATCGAGTTCATCCAATGCATTGGCTAATTGATGGTGGCCATGTTCAGTCCATTCATGGTCTTCTACTAAGCTCGCAGGTTCAAAACGAGAGTCTTCTAAATAGCCTGAAGGCGCAAAATGATCGGCATCATCATCGGCATCCACCGCTCCATCGAAAGCAGCATCGGAAGTGCCTAAGCGGGTTTCCATTTCCATGACATCTTTAGTGCTCACACCTAAGTCACTGGCGACTTTTTTGACTTCTTCATGTGATAACCAGCCGAGACGTTTTTTCTTGCCACGCAGATTAAAAAATAATTTGCGCTGAGATTTCGTCGTAGCCACTTTAACAATGCGCCAATTGCGTAAAATATACTCATGAATTTCTGCACGAATCCAATGCACGGCAAAAGACACCAAGCGTACACCGACGGTGGGATCAAAACGCCGCACAGCTTTCATCAAGCCAATATTGCCTTCCTGAATCAAATCAGATTGTGGCAATCCATAACCTCGATAGCTGTGCGCAATGTGTACTACAAAGCGCAGATGAGACATGACTAACGTACTTGCAGCGTCCATGTCCTGCTCATTTTGCAGGAGCGCGCCCAATGCCCGTTCTTCTTCAACGGTCAGCAAAGGGATCGCTTTTAAGGACTGCATGTATCTCTCAATATTTTGTCCGGGTACCGCAAGAGACAAAGCCAATGTATTTGACATAATAATTACCCCCCGAATTAAGCCGCATGGTCATTTGACGATATTGTTTAATCGACGTTGCACAAAGGTTCCACACTGAAGTCAATCTATAGCGTGGGAAAAACTGGATGTTTTCGTTCAGTTCACGCTATATGCAAAGATGCCTTATTTAAGACTCGTTCTATAGATGTCTACTGAATAAATCGAGTATTGAATATTAGCGTTTACTAAAACTTAAACCTGAGTGTAATACTCAGGTATTAGCTTGTCAACCTCTGGAAATTGATTTTTATGCCATCGAGAGACATCCAATTACGAGCTTGGCTGAGCCAGCTGGCTCATACTCCTTCATTGAATTTAAAGGCGATGACGAATGATGCCAGTTTTCGGCGTTATTACCGTGCGCAGTGGGCGGACAATAGTTATGTCGTCATGGATGCGCCGCCTGATAAAGAAAATTTAGCGGCGTTTATTGACATTGCTCATCGTTTGCGACAAGCCGGACTCAATGCACCTGACATATTAGCCAGTCATAGTGAGGCGGGTTTTTTATTGCTTACTGATTTGGGAGATGATCTCTATTTGCCGACCTTGCAAGCCCATGATGCCGATCAGGTCGAAAGACTGTATGGCGATGCATTAAGCGCTCTAGCCACCCTGCAAGTCTGTGTGCCTTGCACTGATTTGCCTCGGTATGACAAAGCACTTTTACATCGAGAAATGGATTTGTTGCCTGATTGGTTATTGGCTCAACATCTGTCATTGCATTTAACGGAACACCAACACGAGCAGTTGCAGTCTTGCTTTCAACAATTGTCCGCTATGGCGCTGTCACAACCACAAGTGTTTGTTCATCGTGACTACCATTCTCGCAATCTTCTGATTTGCGGGCACAATCCCGGTATTATTGATTTTCAGGATGCAGTGTGCGGTGCGGTGACTTATGATCTCGTCTCTTTGCTACGCGATGCCTATATTGTCTGGCCACGCGAAAAAGTGGAAGATTGGGTATTGGGCTACCACCAATTAGCATTACAAACAGGCATTATTAAAGACATCAGCGAGCAGACTTTTTTGCATTGGTTTGATTGGATGGGGCTACAGCGGCATATTAAAGTAGCGGGAATTTTTGCCCGCTTGTGTCATCGAGATCATAAACCCGCCTATTTAGCCGATATTCCCCGTGTGTTGCAGTACATTGTAGAAGTGGCTGAGCAGTATTCTGAAATGCAGTTTTTAAGTGATTTAATTCAGCAGCACATTCTGCCAAAATTCGTCAAAATGTGATAAGCGTCTATATGAAAGCGGGCGCATAGACCTTAATGCTGAAATACTGAATCTAATAAGTAGAGGAAAGCTTCGTGTCATCTACATTATTACTACGCCCCATCCTCAAACCTGATTTGGGGAAATTGGCTGAAGCCTATGAATTGGTCGAAGATTTTACGATTATTCATGCACAACAAACGATCTGTATTCCGGCTTTTTTTCAATATGACGGTGCTAGTATTCCTTCGCCGATATGGCCTGCGATAGGCACACCTTTTAATCCTCGCTTTATGCGAGCCGCTTTATTTCATGATTGGTTGTACTATACGCATCTCTTGACACGAGAACAGGCGGATAGCTTTTTCTATGACATTTTGCTGCAAGATGGCGTGCATAGCATTACCGCCCGATTGATGCGTGAGGCTGTGGCTAATTTTGGTCGCTGGCATTGGGAGAATGACGCAGAAGATATGGCTTATTTAGAACATCTGAAGCGCCGAATTATCGCAGACAACAGATCACTCGCGGTGTATGGTTTGACACCCCCTATTTAAAAAGGACTTTTAACGATGAGTATGATTCACTTTGTGGGCGGCGAAAAAGGAGGGGTTGGAAAATCGCTCATGTCCCGCTTGTTATCCCAATATTTTATTGACCAATCATTGACCTATACCGGACTGGATGCGGATCAATCGCATTCTACATTAAGTCGTTATTATCAAGATTTTACCCAACCGATTAATTTAGATGTGTTTGAAAGCACGGATACTATTATGGAATTGGCGCTCAGCCATGAGCAGCAGGTGTTAATTGATCTGCCCGCACAAAGCCAACGTTTTTTAGATCGTTGGATTGAAGAAAATGGCGTATTGGGTCTGTGTGAAGACTTACAAATATCGCTAGTGTATTGGTACTTAGTGGATGATGGGCATGATTCAGCGCAACTACTGAGCAGCTTTTTGAAAAAATATCAAAAATCTTTGCGCTGCGTCGTGGTGAAAAACTTTGGGCGGGGACAAGATTTTAGTGAAATCGACAGCTTGCCTGCGGTACTTGAGGCGGAAGCATCGGTACAGCAATTGGCTTTACCCGCTTTACATGCAGAAACGCTACGCAGAATTGATAAATTAAATTTCAGCTTTTGGGCTGCCATCAATACAAAAGAAGCGCATACGCCCCATCTAAGCCTCATGGAAAGACAAAGAACTCGCGTTTGGACTCGCAAGGTAAACATGATGATTGATACGATCATGCAAGCCGCCGCAAACAGTCAATGATATCTCGCATCATATCTGACAGGCTGTGTGCCAAGCGCTCATTGATAGGGTTTTTAAGCGATTGAATCATACCCAATATTTTATCGCCCTTTTGAACATGAGCAACCCGGTCTCCGAAGACCCCTTGCAACAAGTCTAATGCCACTGAGTGCATAATAAAGTGTATTGAACACGTTAATGAGGTTTCTAAACCGTGACATCTGAACAATTTGAACAATGGGCTGCTCAAGGCTACAACCGCATTCCTGTTTTTCGGGAAGCTTTAGCTGATTTGGACACACCCTTGAGCGCTTATTTAAAGCTTGCCAGAGGTGCTTATTCCTATTTGTTAGAATCCGTACAAGGCGGTGAGCAATGGGGGCGCTATTCCATTATTGGCCTACCTGCGCAACAGGTATTGAAGGTTTTTGGGCATCGCATTTGTGTCTATCAAAACGGTCAATTACAAGAAGAAGCGGAAGTAGCTGATCCCTTAGCCTGGATTGAGCAGTTTCAACAGCGTTTTAAGGTACCTGAGATTGAGCATGTCGCCCGTTTTACGGGGGGCTTAGTGGGTTATTTCGGCTACGATACGGTGCGCTACATTGAACCTCGTTTAGCGGGTGCGCAACATCCTGATCCCTTGGGCACACCGGATATTTTATTAATGGTATCCGATGAAGTGGTCGTGTTTGATAATCTGCAAAATAAGCTTTATCTAATTTGTCATGCTGATCCTGCTCAACATAATGCCTTGCAACAGACACAAAAACGTTTGGATGAATTGGTCGCAAAACTGCATACGCCGCTAGAAGCCAATGTCGGTGAATTACTGGATGCGCAAGCCGCTAGTCATGTCGCGGAAAAAGACTTTATTTCGGGTTTCACACAAGAAGCTTACGAACAAGCTGTAGAAAAATCCAAACAGTACATTGTTGATGGCGACATCATGCAAGTGGTGCTATCTCAACGTTTATCCGTGCCTGTATCCGCACCGCCATTGAACATTTATCGCGCTTTGCGCTGCTTAAATCCTTCCCCCTATTTGTTTTATCTGGATTTAGACGATTTTCACATCGTGGGTTCATCACCTGAGATTCTAGTACGCCTAGAGCAAGGCGAAATCGCCGTTCGCCCCATTGCGGGTACTCGTCCACGCGGTGAAACACGAGAGGCCGATTTAGCTTTAGAACACGATTTGTTGGCTGATCCTAAAGAATTAGCCGAGCATTTAATGTTGATTGATTTAGGTCGCAATGATATTGGACGGGTGGCCAACATCGGCAGTGTGGAACTCACGGATAAAATGATTGTTGAGCGTTATTCACATGTGATGCATATCGTGTCTAATGTCATAGGGCAGTTGCAACCGGGATTTAATGCGATTGATGTGCTAAGAGCGACTTTTCCAGCAGGCACTTTAAGCGGTGCCCCCAAAATTCGTGCGATGGAAATTATTGATGAATTTGAACCCGTAAAACGCGGTATATACGGGGGAGCTGTGGGATATTTGAACTGGTATGGCGATATGGATACTGCTATTGCTATCCGCACAGCCGTGATTAAAGATAAAACTTTGCATATTCAGGCCGGGGCAGGTATTGTCGCGGATTCCGTGCCACATAATGAATGGCTTGAAACAATGAATAAGGCTCGCGCGATGTTTCGGGCGGTCGCATTGGCAGAAGCGGGGTTTAAGCCATGTTGTTGATGATCGATAATTATGATTCTTTTACCTATAATCTGGTGCAATATTTTGGTGAGTTAGGCGCACAAGTCGATGTTGTGCGCAATGATCTAATATCGCTAGAAGAGATCACGCAACGCGCACCCACACACTTAGTGATTTCCCCAGGACCTTGCACACCCAATGAAGCCGGCATTTCTATCGCTGCCATTCAAGCCTTTGCAGGAAAAATTCCCATTTTAGGCGTGTGCTTGGGGCATCAAAGTATTGGGCAAGCCTTCGGAGGCTATGTTGTTCATGCCAGTCACATCATGCATGGTAAAACATCCGACGTACATCATCAGCAACAGGGCGTATTTCAGGCCTTACCCGCTTCTTTTCAGGCGACCCGCTATCATTCATTGGTGATTGATAAACATCGTTTGCCCGATTGTTTGGAGATCACGGCTTGGACAGAAACCCAAACGGGAGAAATTGATGAAATTATGGGCGTGCGGCATAAAACTCTGCCCATTGAAGGCGTACAATTTCACCCTGAATCGATACTGACTGAGCATGGTCATCAATTATTACAGAATTTTTTATCTTGATGCCTGCGTAGCTATCCCATATTCTTGGCAACCATTCTGACCAAACTCAAGCAACACGTACACTGAACTCTTATGGCAACAACTTCTCCAAAAATTACTCTGGGCGGTCTGGCTCGCAAGCTGGTACTGGATGGCCTATTGGATGAAGCCAGCGCTCAGGAAGCCTTTCAACAAGCCCGCACTAAAAATAAAGCCTTTGTCAGTTACATTGTGGCCGAAAAATTGGTCGAGAGTAAGGATGTTGCACACGCTGCCGCACAAGAGTTTGGCGTGCCATTGGTCGATATAGAAACGATTGAAATTGATCAAGATTTAGTGGAATCCATTGATCTCGATTTATTAAAAAGACACAATAGCCTGCCATTATTTAAACGTGGTAAGCGTTTATCCATCGCCCTTTCTGACCCCACCAACTTTCAAGCACTGGATGATATTAAGTTTCATGTCAACATGAGCACTGAAGCGATTCTCGTTGATGAGACTCAGCTCATGAAAGTACTGGATAAATTAATTGAAGCCCGTGAAGCATCTGAGCAAGCGTTTGAAGATGATGATGATGAATTATTTGAAGATGATGAAGCAGAGACTCAGGAAGCAGAAAAAGCAGAAGCTGAAGGTGTTGATGAAGCCAATGAAGCGCCGGTGGTTAAATTTGTACGCAAAATGTTGCTGGATGCTATTAAAGTAGGGGCTTCAGATTTACATTTTGAGCCGTATGAAAGATTCTATCGTGTCCGCTACCGCATTGATGGCGTGTTACGCCAAGTGGCTCGTGCACCATTGAGCTTGTCAGGAAAAATTTCTGCACGTATTAAAGTGCTGTCTCGTTTAGATGTATCTGAACGTCGCGTACCGCAAGATGGGCGTATTAAGCTCAAATTATCTAAAACCAAATCAATTGATTTTCGTGTCAGCACCTGTCCTACTTTGTTCGGTGAAAAAACTGTCATGCGTATTCTGAATTCCGATGCAGCCTCTTTAAATATTGACCAATTAGGTTATGAGCCAGAACAAAAAAAGCTGTATTTAGACGCGCTGGCTAATCCTTACGGTATGATTTTAGTCACAGGCCCTACGGGTAGTGGAAAAACAGTATCTTTGTATACGGGCATTAATATTCTTAACACTGAAGATGTAAATATTTCTACTGCCGAAGACCCGGTGGAAATTAATTTACCCGGTATTAATCAAGTACAGATTGACGAACGCACGGGCATGAGCTTTGATAAAGCGTTGAAAGCTTTTTTGCGTCAAGACCCTGATATTATTTTAGTCGGAGAAATTCGTGATTTGACCACTGGAGGGATAGCCATTAAGGCTGCTTCTACTGGACACATGGTCATGTCCACATTGCATACCAATGATGCTCCACAAACATTAACTCGTATGATCGACATGGGGATTGCCCCGTTTGCCATTGCCACGGCTGTCAATCTCATTATGGCTCAGCGCTTAGCACGGCGTTTGTGTAAGCATTGCAAACAAGCCATTACAGTGACTGATGACATTGCTCAAAGCAAAACCCCTCTATTTATGCATAAAGATGCCTTGTTGCAAGAAGGCTTTAAAGAAGAATGGGTTAAGGGGTTAATGGATAAGGAATTGACGATGTATGAACCTAACCCTGAAGGTTGCAGTAGTTGTTCATCAGGTTACAAAGGACGTGTAGGTATTTACCAAGTCATGCCTATTTCTGAAGATATGACACGCTTGATTATGGCCGGTGAAAATGCCATGGCCTTAGCGGATCAAGCAAAAAAAGAAGGTATTCCTGATTTACGAGAATCGGGGCTGAAAAAAGTGTCTGATGGCTTAACCAGCCTAGAAGAAGTTAATCGCGTCACTCTGGAGTAAGGAAAAGACAATGGCAAGCACAGCAATTAAACCCAAAGATAATGCTTCTGCTAAGGCCAGAAGCAAGGCAAACCGTGGAAAGCAACCTCAAAAAGCCCAAAGTGTCATATTTTTATGGGAAGGGAAAGGTCGCTCAGGACAAAAAACTAAAGGTGAAAAATCTGGCGTCAGCGAAGCCATGGTACGTGCGTTATTGCGCAAAGAAGGCGTGACTGTATCGAGTGTACGAAAAAAGCCAAAACCTCTATTTGGTGAAGGCGGTGGTGGTGGTAAGGTCACTGCCTCTGACATTGCTATTTTTGCACGCCAAATGGCCACGATGATGTCTTCAGGGGTGCCACTGGTTCAATCATTTGAGATTGTGGGTAAAGGTCACGACAATCCAGCGATGCGAAAGCTTATTATGGAGATTAAAAATGATGTGGAAGCAGGCGGCACCTTAGCTGAAGCATTGCGTCATCATCCTGACCACTTTGATGCCTTATTTTGTAACTTAGTAGAGGCAGGAGAACAGGCGGGCATTCTAGAATCCTTATTAACAAAAATTGCTAGCTATAAAGAAAAAACCGAACTAATGAAGAAAAAAATTAAAAAAGCAGTGACTTACCCCATTGCAGTTTTAATTGTAGCCTTCATTATTACCGCTATTTTGATGATTTTTGTAGTCCCTGTATTTGGAGATATGTTTAAAGGTTTTGGCGCTGACTTGCCTGCCCCCACGCAATTTGTAGTCATGGTTTCAGATGCTTTTGTGGCTCATTGGTATATTATTTTTGGAAGCATTTTTGCGTTGGTTCAGCTCTTTGTTCAGGCCAAGAAACGTTCCATTGCCTTCCAGCATTTTGTTGAAAGAGTCTCATTGAAATTACCTTTATTTGGTGAGCTATTAACCAAATCAGCTATTGCTCGTTTTGCTCGCACCTTATCCACCATGTTTGCGGCAGGTACACCGCTTGTTGAATCGATGGACTCAGTTGCTGGTGCGTCAGGTAATATTGTTTTTTATGAAGCGATCATGAAAGTTCGTGACGACATCGCAACAGGGACTTCGTTAAATGTTAGTATGCAGGATGTCGGAGTTTTTCCTAATATGGTGATACAAATGGTGTCTATTGGGGAAGAATCCGGGGCTATTGACGCAATGCTGAGTAAAGTCGCGGATTTTTATGAAGAGGAAGTTGACAACTTAGTAGATGCCCTAAGCAGTCTGATGGAACCTATGATTATGGCTTTTTTAGGTGTCGTCATTGGCGGTTTAGTCCTTGCCATGTATCTCCCCATCTTTAAAATGGGTCAGGTTATTTAATCAAATATGGATATATTTCAATATTTCACGCTAAATCCTGTCAGCTTACTGATCACAGTTGGTATTTTTGGATTAATAATAGGTAGTTTTCTAAATGTTGTTGTGCATCGTTTGCCACTGATGATGGAACGTGAAAATTATACTTATTGTATTGAATCATTTGACTGTAAAAGTGAACATGCTCAAAATTTACCACAACTCAATCTTGCTTATCCAGCTTCTCACTGCCCTACCTGTCAACATTCTTTATCCGCTTGGGAAAATATCCCTATCCTGAGTTATTTATGGCAGAAAGGGCGCTGTACCCACTGCCAAACTCATATATCTATTCGTTATCCCTTAGTTGAATTGGGTAGCGCTTTTTTAGCTTTGAGTGTTGCGTGGCATTTTGGGGGCAGTTTAGCTTTATTGCCCGCATTATTTTTAGTTTGGGCTTTATTCAGCTTAAGCTTAATTGATTTGGATCAGCTACTGTTACCTGACAGCATCACCTTACCTTTCTTATGGTTAGGTGTTTTATGCAATATTTTTAATATATATACTGATTTACAATCCAGTATTATTGGAGCCATGTTAGGTTATTTAAGCCTGTGGGGTGTTTATTGGGGATTTAAGTTAATAACAGGTAAAGAGGGTATGGGGTATGGCGATTTTAAATTATTTGCCTTATTAGGGGCATGGTTAGGATGGCAGTTTTTACCACTTATTTTATTGTTGGCCTCAGTGATGGGAGCAATGATAGGCATATTTTTGATTTTGATGTCCAAGCATGATAAAAACATACCTATTCCTTTTGGTCCCTATTTAGCCATAGCAGGATGGATAGTGCTATTATGGGGAAGCCTGTTACAGGCCTATTTATTTTAGTAAGGTATAAAAATGCCAAATATTGTGGGTTTAACCGGAGGGATTGCTTGTGGTAAAACATTAGTGTCTCGTTTGTTTGAACAGTTCAATGTTGAAGTTTTTGATGCAGACGTGATTGCACGAGAATTAGTCATACCTGGACAAGCTGCACTGAATGGTATAGTTAAAATTTTTGGTCACTCCATTCTTAAACCTGATGGTTATTTAAACCGTGAAAAATTACGCCAGATCATTTTCACCCAAACAGACCTACGCAAACAATTAGAAGATATTCTTCATCCACGTATTTATAGGCGTATGCAACAAAGTGTTGATAGTCTTAAAAAAGATAAAATCTATTGTGTTTTCAGTATACCTTTACTGATTGAAACTCAGGCGACAGATAAAGTAGACCGTGTTTTAATAGTTGATTGTTCAGAAGAAACGCAACTTCAGCGTGTACAACGACGTGATCAATCAAGTCTTGAAGAGGCAAAAAAAATATTAGCCACTCAATGTAATCGGCAAACACGGCTTGCTTGTGCGGACGATGTCATTCAGAATGATAAGGGCTTTTCAGAATTGAAAATGCAAGTAGAAAAATTACATCATGATTATCTATACCTATTTAGCTCTCATAAATAGTACATATAACATTAAATATTGTTTATAGCTTAAATCGCATTAATATTGTCCTTATTAAATCCTTACGGCTGGAACATGCCACTGTGAAGAATAAAATTATCTATGAACAACCTTTAAATGAGCGCATGCGTAGTTGGCTGAGGCTTGAGTATTTATTTGAATGTGTGGCTTACCGCTTAAAAGGATCATCTGATTGGGATAGCCGAGCAGCCATAGAAGGTATTCTTGAAATTCTTGCTTTTGTTTCTCGCACAGACATAAAACCCGATATTATTAAAGGTTTAGAAGGGCAATTAGCTCATTTAAGGCGCTGGCAACAGCAACCCCAAGTTGATACCACGCGACTAAATATATTTTTAGATAAATTACAATTTTTTTTAGAGATGACTTCCGCCTTAAAAGGGCAATTTGGCGCTGATTTATTGGAACATCATTTAATTAGCAGCGTAAAGCAACGCAGTAATATTCCCGGTGGCGCTTGTCGTTTTGATTTGCCTGCTTATTATCATTGGTTGCAAAAAAAACCTAAAAACCGCCATAATGATTTATTAGAATGGATGAATACATTTTTTCCATTACGTGAAGCAAATGAACTGAACTTATATTTGATTCGCCAAAATGTTCTAGCATCGCATGAAATAGCAACAGCAGGTTTTTTTCAAGCTAAATTTGATGCTAATACTGATTTTCAAATGATTAGAATTATTTTGCCCCATGACAGCTCATACTACCCAGAAATGAGCGGAGGCAAACATCGAGTGACCCTGCGATTTTTAGAACTTTCCGCATTGCAGAATAAACCTATACAAACTGAACAGGATGTGAATTTTGAATTATGCTGTTGTGGTGCAATATCAGCTTAAGTTTTTAGTAGACTCTTGGTATATTGTGCTTAATTAGGAATAGATATACCTAGTTGGAGATTTAAAGTTTTATAATCATCTGATTTTCACGCCCCGTTAATTAGATTGTCACAGTTGAAAGATTTATAGGCTCGTGAAAATATAGAATTTTTTCTCCTTAATTTGATGTCCCCCTCTAAGTGAGCATTCAGAATTTTATAGCTTCTAATGGTTTATTATTAAAAATCAGGATAGCATAGCGATGGATAAGACCTTTAAAGTAGCCTTGTTTGGCTTAGCGCCAAATGAACAGAATACACTTGGCAGTATTTTCAAATTAGCGGCTTCTCGGAGTCGCAAATATGTAATTGTTGGAGCAGATGCTCGGAATACTGCTGAAATACTGTTAGTTGATGCAGATGATCCCAAAGCTATACAAGCTTGGAAAAGCTTCAGCGTACATAATAACCAAATTCCTACAGTTAAAATTAGCAAGCAAATATCCGCTGATAGTAAAGAAATTATTATTCGCAGACCTCTAACTCTAAAAAGAGTTCTTGAGACACTCGATAAAGTAACGATTGAAGTACTAAAATTCGTTCCTGAATTAGTTGTGGGGGGGGATGGAGAGCTAAACGCTGAAGCTAATGCGGCTTTGCAGGATGCCGCCAGTAGCGTGCAGCAGGTTAAAAAGTCAGGCGTAAAAGCCTTAGTCGTTGATGATAGTGCTGCTGTGCGTAAATCAATGGAAATTCAATTGGGTTTATTTGGAATGCACATAGACTATGCTGAAACGGGTGAAGAAGCCTTAGAACATGCTAAAAAAACAACAGATTACGATATTATTTTCCTTGATATCATGATGCCAGGTATTGATGGTTATAAAGTTTGTAAAACATTACGTGCTAATAAGCATTTTAAACAAACCCCCGTTATTATGCTAACAGGAAAAGGTTCACGATTTGATAAATTGAAAGGTACTATGGCTGGTGCAAGCCTTTATTTGACTAAACCTGTTGAGCAAGAGCAGCTTCATTCGGTGATTAAACAGTTTTTACCTCAGCTGGAAGAAGCGAAGGGATGAATCAGATAACTTACTTTTTTTGTAGATATTTTTTTAGGGTACAGGAAGGAGAATGAAATATGTCGATCAATAAGATCATGGTTGTTGATGATTCTACTGTAGATCTTCTGAATTTGAAGAACATCGTATCTGATGCTGGTTATCAGGTCGTGACAGCTAGTTCGGGACAAGAAGCCATTGAAAAGTCAGCAGCAGAAATGCCTGATTTGATTTTTATGGATGTGGTGATGCAACAAATGGATGGCTATCAGGCTTGTAGAGAAATAACACATAATGAATCAACAAAAGACATTCCAATTGTTTTTGTCACTAGTAAGGGGCAAAAAGCTGACCGTATGTGGGCTGAAATGCAAGGAGGCAAATCTCTAGTGCAAAAACCTTATACGCCAGCGCAAATTATTGAGCAAATAAATGCCTTTCAATAAGGCATTTATTTTAGTAAACAAAAACAGCAAGATGCCCGCCATTAATAAGAAGCGGGCATTTTGCTGTTTTTGTTTGTGTTTTTGTAGTGATGCTCATATTTTACATTAACTTGCCGTTGTAACTTGTTATATGGTATTTTTTTACTACTCTACAAATAACTGGCAATTAGATAGGAAGCTTACCGATGGCAAAGACATTAACTTTTTTCCGCACTATTACACTATTTTTCACCTTGGCAAGTCTAACAGCTTGTGGTTTATTGGATGATGAGGAAGAAATGGGAGAAGATGAAGGCAATACAGTTCAAGGCGAAGCCCCTGATTTAACTTTAGCTGCCGCACAGTATTTGCCTTGGTTACCATGGTTTCTAGCCTCTCAAGAAGAATTGTTTAATATTTATAGCGAAGAATATAACGTTAATATTAATTTCGTTGGTGAAACTAGTTACGAAGCAGCAATTAATAAATTTATTGGGCGTGAAGCTGACGCAGTTGTCGCAACCAACATTGATACATTGGCAAAAATTTCTCAACGTGGCTTAGAAGCTGATGTTATTTTGATTAGTAGTTATAGTGCTGGTAATGATGCTGTATTGGTTCCATTAACCAATGAAATATCATTAAAAGGGCAATCTGTCGCATTAAAAGCACTATCTTCAAGTCATTATTTACTAGATCGCTATTTATTAAGAAACCAAATTGGTTTTGATGAAGTCTCCATTATTGACACCACAGAAGATAACCTTGCTAACTCCTTAGAATCTAATGAGGCCGCTGGTATCGTCACCTGGAACCCAATTGTTGGTCAATTATTGGCAGAAGGAAAAGGGAAAGCCTTATTCTCCACACAAGAAACACCTAAAGAAATATTTCATGTATTAGTCGTTCATCGTGAAACATTAATAGAACATCCTAATTTTGCTCGGGCGTTATTGGCGGTTTGGTTTTCAATTATGGAGCGTCTACAAGGTAATAATAAAGGCGCTACTCTAGATTCTTTAGCTGCTTTAACTTCATTAGATCGAGAAGAATTTGATAAACGCTGGAACACTATTGAGCTAACGGAAACTCCTACCAGAGCATTATCTACCTTACGAGATCGTCGTAATCATAAAAAAACAATGCGTCATATACGGTTCTTTATGGGGCGTCATGACATAGCAGCAGAAATTGATGTTAGTAACTGGGTATCTTACCCAGGTCGTACTCCTAATTTATTACACTTTAATGCGCGTCCATTACAAAATTTCGTGGCTCCACCTGAAGGTACTGAGGGACAATAAAGGCTATGAAAGCTCATTGGTTAAACCCAACAGAAGCGTTAGGTCGTCGCTTCATTTATCCTGATGCTGATAAACAGGAGAAAATTGAAGAAGAAATCGTTGTTCGACGCTTGAGTTTTAAAGTTGGAGATATAGGTTTATTAATAGCTGAAAATACTATTAGTGAGCTTACTGATATGTCATCTATTTGCTCTATACCAAACACAGCTAATTGGTTATTAGGATTAACTAATTTACGTGGAAACCTAGTACCTATTTTTGAGCTAAAAATGTTGTTAGGATTAAACATAGAACAAGAAAAAAAGCGCATGCTTCTAGTGCTTGGACAAGGTGAAGCAGCGGCTGGTATTCCTATCGATGAACTTCCTGCGCAACAAACATTTAGGATGGATGATAAACTCAATAGTCTACCTGCATTACCATCCGTGATTAAAGATTATATTCCTAGTGGATATGAGCAAAACAATACCCTTTGGTTTAACTTTGATCACGAAGCCTTTTTTCAGTCATTAGCAGCTAAAGTGGTTGCATAAAATAGCTATCATGTCATTTAAATTGTGGGAGCACACCATATATGAAAATTAGAACTAAAATGCTTCTAGGTTCCGCAGTATTAGCGGTAATTCCTGTCGCTATTACGGCTTACCTAATTAATGGAGTCGCCGTGCAAATTGGTGAACAAGCCTTGCAACAAAGAGCACAGAGCCACATCAGTTCAATTCGAGATGCAAAAAAACAGCAAATTGAAGATTATTTTCAATTGGTAACGGATCAGCTCACCTATTTTACCCAGCAGCCAGCTACAGTTCAAATGCTTAAAGATTTTACAGAAGCTTTTAATGTTTTTTCACAAGAAGCAGCTACAGATACTGATGAAGATATGGATGGACCTCCGATTCCAGGAGAAGAGGCAGTTAGTGAGTTGCCTATAGATGAATATAAGGAAGCTCTTCTTGATTATTACACAACAGAATTTGCGCAAGAATATGAATTATTAAATCCTGATCAAGCTCCAAATATGATTCCTATATTAGATCGCTTGTCAGACACTACTATTGCTCTTCAGTATTTTTATATTGCCAATAATCCTAACCCTTTAGGAACTAAAGAAGAATTCCAGGCTTCAAAAGATAATTCATCGTATACTGAGTTGCATTCTAAATACCATCAATCGCTGGTTGATTATCTGAATCGTTTCGTATTCCAAGATATATTTTTAATTGATAATTCAGGGAATATTATTTATTCAGCATTAAAAGAAATTGATTTTGCAACATCTTTGGTAGATGGCGCTTATGCAGACATGGGTATTGGGCAAGTATATAAAGAATTAGCGACTACTGCATCCCCCGACGACATACGACTTATTGACTTCTCACCATATCTTCCTTCTTATCAAACTCAAGCTGCATTTATAGGCGTACCCGTATTCAGTGGTATTGAGCAAGTGGGCGTCATTATCTTGCAACTTCCCATCGACAGTATTAATGACATCATGACATATGATCGCTCTTGGCGTTTAGATGAGTCTGGACGTACAGGAGAAACCGTTATTGTTGGTTTGGATGGCACAATGCGTAATGATAGTCGTGAATTTGTGGAAGATAAAGAAAACTATCTGGCTAAAGTAGAAATGATTGGTTTATCTCAAGACACGATTTCTAAAATGGAACAAAAAGATACTACAGTGGGATTGCAGACTGTTGAAAGTCCAGGGGCTCGTGCAGCCCTTGCTGGCGTAACAGGTTTTGATTTATTTGAAGACTATAAAGGAGATTTTGTACTATCAGCCTACGCTCCTGTAAATGTACCAGGGTTGTCATGGGCGATCTTTTCTAACCTCTCAGAGGATGAATCTCTTGAACAGTTAAAAACACTACAAACAGGGATTCAAGATAACTCATGGTATATTGGTATTGGGGTGCTTCTAGGCGGCGCGGTTCTAGGTTTCCTTTTCTCTTTCTTATTTGCACGCCCAATTAATCATCTTGAAAGCGTTGTAACCCGTGTTGCTGAAGGTGATTTTACTGCTCGAGCAGACATTAAAACGAATGATGAATTACAAACACTAAGTACAGCGTTCAATGGTTTACTTGATGATCGCTTGAGCCAATTAGCTAAAACAGAAAAAGAAAATGAAATGCTTAATAACTCAATTATTGAGTTATTGAAAGCCTCTTTCCAGCTATCCCAAAGGGACTTAACTGTTCAAGTTCCTGTGACTGAAGATGTAACTGGTCCATTAGCTGATGCTATTAATCAAATGGCATCAGAAACAAGTAAAGTGTTAATTAATGTTCGTAACTTATCAGATGAAGTGGAAGCAGCTTCAAACCAGGTGAAAACTCAGGCGTATAACGTATCAAAAGTGGCAGAAGCAGAACGTGAAGTGGTAGCAACAACTATGACGGAACTAGCTGCTGCTTCTGAGGCAATGAATAAAATTGCAGAAGTGGCTCAGTCATGTAATGAGATTGCGGCTGAAGCAACACGTACTACACAGATTGCGCTTGAAACTGTAACAGGTACCGTTAATGGTATGAGTGAAATTCGTGAGACCATTCATGAAACAGAAAAGCGTATTAAGCGTTTAGGTGAACGGTCCCAAGAAATTAGTGGTATCGTTGATATTATTAATAATATTGCTGAACGAACCCACGTATTAGCCCTTAATGCTTCTATGCAAGCAGCCGCTGCTGGGGAGGCCGGACGTGGTTTCTCTGTTGTTGCTGACGAAGTACAGCGTCTGGCAGAAAGCTCTCGTAATGCAACTTCACAAATTTCGGCATTAGTAAAAAACATTCAGGTAGAAACGAATGACACCATTGCTACAATGGATAAAACTATCGAACAAGTAGTTGAAGGTTCTCGCTTAGCAGAACGTGCTGGTGAACAAATGAAAGAGACCCAGGATACTACGGCAAATTTAGTGAAAGTAGTAGAACAGATTGCAATGGCATCACAGCAACAAGCAAGAATTAGTAATGAACTTAGAGAGCACGCACTTTCAATTCAAAGTAGCTCTGAAGAAACAGGCCGTCAGCTAGAAGAGCAAACCATCCAAACCGATCAATTGGTAGAATATGCAAAACAGCTTATTGACTCAGTACGTGTATTTAAACTACCAACAGCCTAGTTAAGATGCTGAGCAATAGTTTATTGATTATTTTTTTCACATAAGCAGCGATATATACCCATGTCTGATACTAGCTTGTTGATAGATTTAAACCAAAAAATAATACAAAACACATGTTTATTTCATGAAGGTTTATCTATCCTTAGTGCTGAAAGTGATATATCCACACCTCAATTTTCCATTGCAATTAAGCAATGTCTTCATTATGTACAATTAGTTTTTTCCATCGCAAAACAATCGACATTATATGATTTTCAAAATATCTGCGTATTTGCTCAGCAAAGACTTTTAGAGCTAGAATATTGTTCGTTTGATAAACGAGTAAGTTTGTGTCTGATTTTAGAAGCCTTACCACAGCATATGACAACGCATTTGTTAGTACTGAAACGGCTTTCTAGCTCTCACAATATCATTCCATCCAATGCAACCATTACACATCTCCAATCAAAGAATGAAATTAAATTTTTAGAGGAAATTCTTGTAATGGATAGCAATGATGGATTAAACATTAGTTTAGAGGAAGAAAGCCATATAAATATAAATAAAGCATCTGAGGATACCATTGGGGAAAAAAATCTAGGACATGATGTATATTCAGGCGTTGATGTTCTATTAGAGTCTTCGTTGACTGAAGCAGACTTTCAAAATACACCTAAAGCTTTAGGGTTAATTGATGAGGGTAATGAAAGTAATATTTTGAACTCCGAGTTCAATCATCTTGTTGAAACTCAAGATTTAGAAGAACTAGTTAATATAGAGATAACAGAAAATGTTTTTATAGCAGATGATAGCATTGAAAGTAGTAATGAAGTTTTCAATCAAGAAATGTTCGATGGACTTTCAAATGAATTGCATGATGGTGAAAACATTCTTTCTACATCAGAACTTGTTGAGGAGTTAATTGGTGATGAAGCTGACTGTTTAGAAAAGGACGGCAACTATAATAAAGAATCTGAAAAACCATTGTTTAGTCCTGACAGTGATTTTTTTGAGATGGATAATATTGAAAAACATCAAAATTTACACTCCGAGCTATCTGAATCAATAACTGATATATCTAATAATGATGAAGACATCTTAGAATTAGCACCATTGTCTGAGAGAGTGGATTCAGAAACAAGCGCGGATTCACTCTCTGAACTTGATTTGGATACTGATATCTTATCTGAGTTGAACTTAGAAGATAGTGCTGTACTCGACACAGAGGATGCGCTTGTCATTTCTGAGCTATCTGAATCAATAACTGATATATCTAATAATGATGAGGAC
>JADGEH010000014.1:31263-71706 GCA_016744475.1 Thiotrichales bacterium
GGATACTGATACCTTATCTGAGTTGAACTTAGAAGATAGTGCTGTACTCGACACAGAGGATGCGCTTGTCATTTCTGAGCTATCTGAATCAATAACTGACATACAGAACATAGAGTCAAACCTACCCACTGAAGAAACAGGTGCAAATGAATCACATCTACTTGAACATGTACCGAGCATATTTTCTAACTTATCAGAAATACTTGTAAATGTATCTGAGCAGCTATCAACATCTCTAGAAATAATTATATCAGCAGAAGATGATAGTGAATCTTTATTAGAAGCTGTTGGGCAGTATACAGAGCACTTGCAAGATATTTGGATGCCCGTTGAAAATGCTGGTCTAACTGGTTTAGATCAAGTATGTGGCTTCTTAAATGAAAATATTATGATGTTGAGTATGCAAACACAAGCTCTAAGGCAAGAAGCTCATATTGCTGTAGAAACTTGGCCTGCATTGGTATTAGATTATTTGCTATCTCCCGCTGAAGGAACTCCTGCATTAACAAAGCATTTATTAGGTAATACTTGGCCTATACCTTTATCTAATGAGCAATCCGAAAACCTTTTGTTGGAATTATTAACATTTAATGACACAGCAAAGACTGTGATAGAAAACCCTGAAAATAATGAAGAAAGTTTTAAACAAAACCAGAAAAAAGATATTGTAGAAGCCTCACCAGTTAATGAAAATGACACTCTATCTGAGACATTAGCCCCTTTAACTGAGGTATTAACAATATGCATTGAACCATTGTCTGATTCATTGAATGCGTTAATTGAAGCTGAAGATGAAAGTGAGGAATTATTAGAAGCTGCTTCAAGTTACACTGAAGCTTTGCAACCCTTGCAAGATGCGATTGATAATATACCACTTCCTCAATTGCAATCTCTCTGTGATTTTCTAAATGAGAATATACTAGCATTAGGCATGCAGTCAAAAGGTGAACGCTATTTAGCACAAACGAATTTTTCAACTTGGCCTGGGTTATTATTAGATTATTGTCTATTGCCTGAAGAAGAATTAGAAACGCTAACAGGTTTTTTACGTGATTCACAATGGCCGATGCCTATGACTGATGAGCAAGCCAGTCATTTGCAATTCGAACTATTAAATGTCCCCACCTCTAAAATTACTACAGTTGAAGAAATCGACATAACGTCTCCAGATGTTTCTATTATAGAAACAATAGAGATTGATTTGGGTGATCCTGAACGGATTGAAACCCTGAGTGCTGCATTAATGAATGCAGCGGAAGCTTTATCTACAGCGCTTGAGAGCTTTGTATCCATGGATAATTCAAACGAACTTTTCTTTGAGGCTCTGGAAACTTATAGTACCCACTTGCAAGAAATTCTGGATGCATCAGAGCAAGCTGGGCTAATGGGTTTGCAGGATGTTTGCGCCTTTATCAATGACAACTTGATTGCATTAAGTGCTGAAGAAACTGAACGGCGTCAAGTAGCGCATGAGCAACTAGAGCAGTGGCCTATGCTGGTGCTTAATTATTTAACTGCACCCAATGAATCTGTTGAGCCATTAATTGAGTTGTTGCAAAATCCTGGCTGGATTTCCCCCCTATCTGAAGAACAAAGCCATATTCTAATAGCCTCTTTGCAGCAAGGTTCTTCTCTTGATGTATCAACAGACGAGGATATAGAAGCTATCGAGGATTCTTCTGAAGAAATAGAAGAATCTGAAGTTGCAGAAGTTGAAATGCCAGACAGTGGTGAAATTTCTCTAGGTAACAGCGAAATGCTGGAAATGCTGCGTGGAGAAATTGAGGATGCAAAAGAGGATTTGGCAGATAATTTAGTCAAATTCTGTACTCTCAGCAATGATGATGAGTCATTTACAGAAGCGACTGAAAATTATAGTGAATTAGTCGGTCGTTTAGCCATGGCTGCTGAGATGGTAGGCCTAGCAGGACTTCAAGAAGTTTGTGAGTTAATTAATACCAATGTGATGGAATTGGCCACTCGCGATAAAGCTTCCAGAACGGCTGCACAAGCAGCACTAGAAAAATGGCCAGTGTTAGTCAATGCTTACCTTGAGGCTCCTAGTGATAACGTCATTGCACTGTTAAATCATTTACGGGAAGATGATTGGCCTGCACCTTTACCTGATGAAAAAGCTCACCAGCTTTTAAATAACCTATCCCAAAGTTCAGGTGGAATGGCTGATGCTGAAGATGATGAGCCTTCTCGAGAAACTAATGCTAAACCCGAAGATGTTGTTCTTTCTCCCCCTGAAGATACTAACCCTGAGTTATTAGCAGCTTTCTTAGAAGAAGCTCCACAAAATGCGGCTGAACTTTCTGCTACATTACAAAAAATCGTCATTGCTCCAGAACCTGAAGACGTTAAATTAGCACAGCGTATTGCTCATACTCTAAAGGGTTCTGCCAATATTATTGGCATTAAAGGCATAGCCAGCCTTGCTCATCATTTAGAAGACATACTCGAATATTTGTTTGAAAATGCGGTTCCACCACCTAAGCCTTTGACCGATACAATGATTGAAGCAGCTGATACGCTGGAAATCATGGTTGAAGTGCTTTTAGGTCAAGAAGACCCACCAGATAATGCCGTTGCACTCCTACAAGAAATTCTGGATTGGGCAAACCGCATTGATAAAGGAGAATTAGATGTTAGTGAAGAAGAGCTTGCTAAGCGTAAGGCCGAAATTGCTTCATTAGCCGCTGCTGCACCTCCTGCCGCCGCACCTAACATGGCTGCGGGAGCCGCCGCACAGTCAGCACCTACCGCAGCAGGTGAAGCGGAACAAACTTTAAGAGTTCCGACCCGCACAATTGATGAGCTTTTGCGCTTAGTAGGGGAAATGTCTATTTCTATTGGACAGATTCAAGAGCGTTTACGTCTGGCAATGCAAAGCACTAAATCTTTAAATGAACAAGAGATGTTAATGCAGCAAAAAAGTTATGACTTAGAGACATTGGTTGATGTCCAGGATGTTTCTGGACGTGCTCGACACCGACAGATTGGTGGTGGAATTGAAGAAGAAGAGGTGGTGGTTGAAGAAAATAAAAGTGATTTTGATTCTCTAGAATTTGAACAATATAATGAATTACATAGTTTGACTCATAGCTTTATTGAAACCATTGCTGATTCACGAGAAGTGAGTGGTTCCATTTTGAGCGATTTATCCAATTTAGATGGGATGTTTATTACACAAGAACGTTTGCAAAAACAACTGCAACAGATCGTGATGACTACTCGTATGGTGCCCATTAAAAGTGTTGCTGCACGTCTTGAACGTATTGTACGCCAGACTTGCCGTTCTACTAATAAACAAGCGCAATTTGGTGTACTAGGCGGTGATTTATTAATGGATGGTGATGTTTTAAATAAACTCACCGATCCTTTGCTGCATATTTTACGTAACTCAGTGGATCATGGATTGGAAATGCCTGAAGAACGTGTTCAAGCAGGTAAGTCTGAATCAGGTTCTGTGGTATTAAATTGTTTCCGGCAAGGGAATAATATTGTTGTACGCTGCGAAGATGATGGCAAAGGCTTAAATTATGAACGTATTAGAGAGATTGCTATTGAACGAGGTTTAATTAAAGAGAACCAAGAGCTTAGCAATAAAGAATTAGGTCGTTTAATCTTTCTCGCAGGCTTTTCAACTAAGGGTGGTGTCACACAAATATCTGGACGTGGCGTAGGTATGGATGTGGTTCACACGGGTATTTTAGAATTAAAAGGCAGCGTTGATATTGATTCTATTCCTGGTCATGGTACTGCTATCAGTTTGACTTTACCGATGTCTTTGGTAACAGAACATGTTTTATTAGTCAGTGTGGGTAAAGACCGTTATGCATTACCCACTAGCCATTTGACTCAGGCTTTAGCGGCTGATTCAGGGGAATTCCGAAGTATTGGGGATAACATTAGTTTCCACATGGATAAAAATGCTTACCCAGTAACAACTTTGGGTGCATTGTTAAATATACCCAATATAGAACCTGTTACAGAAAATGAAATGCGTCCGCTGATATTGGTACATGAAGAAGGGAAAACCACCGCTGTATTAGTGGATACCTTACTTGATAGTCGTGACCTAGTGGCTAAAAGTATGGGTAAATATTTAAAGAAAATTCGAGGCGTGTCTGGTGCTTCAATTTTAGGTGATGGTAGTGTTGTTGCATTATTAGATATACCTGGATTATTACGTTCTCCTTCTACAAACTTAATGTCCTCAGCATCTTCAAGCAGTAGTGATGCAGGGGTCATGGCTGATATGGCTATTCCTCATATTATGATCGTGGATGATTCATTGAGTGTTCGTAAATCATTATCTCAATTAGTTGAAGATGAAGGTTATGAAACTATTTTGGCAAAAGATGGGTTAGAAGCTGTAGAAATGGTCAGCCAGAAAAAACCCAATGTTATGTTGGTAGATATGGAAATGCCTCGTATGAATGGCATTGAACTCACTGCTCATATTCGAGCCAATGAAGCCACTAAAGACATTCCTATTTTTATGATTACTTCTCGTACCACAGAAAAGCATCGCAATTTAGCCAAAGATGCTGGCGTTACTCGTTATCTGACTAAGCCTTATCAAGACACTGAGTTGGCTAGTTATATCAGCGAAGCCTTGGGACGTTAGGTTTAACTTAAGGCGCATCTAGCGTGGGCGGCAACTATGGCTATTATTGAATTTTATGTCATGCTCACTTTTGACAACATGAAACTGTTGGTTAAACAGAAGGAAATTCGTGTTGTGGAGGTCATTGAGGATGTTGAAACCTCAGTGAAAACCGAGGAATCACTCGCTGGCATTATGGGTTGGATTAGTCACGGTGAGCAGCAATTTCCTGTATTTAGCTTGTCTGATGAATTAGAAATTCTCGACTATCTTCCTGCAAAACGGGCACTGTGTGTATTATTGGAAGCTGGGGTTGATGCCATTTTTGGTGTCACCTGTGAAGAGGTTGTTTCGCTAGATCATTTGCCTCATTTACTGGTTTATCCCATGCCAGATGCCATGTTTTCTGTCCACTCGCCTTTGCATCATCTCGCTATTTATCAAGAAAAAGAAATTGCCTGCATTACTGACAGCGAATCTCTTTTGGGCTATTTAAGTGCTTATGCTGAAGCGCACATGGCTGAAATTGAAGAACATGAAGATAGGTTTGAGCATCAAGATGATGATATAGAACCTGTTATTGTGACAGATAATGAAGATAAAGCAGATATTGATGCCTCTGCTTTGATTGTGTAATCTGGGCTTACGTCATTCAATCACTGTGTTTTAATATGCCGAGTCGTTTTGATACCGATGAATATAATTTTTCCAATGCATAGACAGCACGGAGCATTAGATGGAGATTGACATTGCGCCTTATGGCGTAGCCGCGCAGGAAAAAGCCAATAAAGTCCCTTCAGTGCGGGCTTGGCTATTAGATTTAGGTCACAATCATTGGGCTGCATTGCCTTTGCATGAAATGTCACAAGTGCTTTTATCACCAGAATTATCTTCCATTCCTTTAGCCCCCCATCATTGCCGAGATGTTTTGATTTTTGAAAAACGTATTTTACCCGTCATTAATGTTGCCGCTTTCATTCTAGGTACGGACATAGCCATAGCCGCAGAAGAAGATAAGATTATTGGTTTAACGGTCTATCAAAAAGCACCGAAAGAACAATTGATTTATGCGGCGATTCATTTAGACAATATGCCAACGGTTATTGAAGTGGAAGATTCACAATTAACTGATTTGCCTGCAAATGAACCTACATGGTCAGCATTATCCCTTTCCTGTTTTAGCTATGAAGAACATACCGTGCCTATATTGAATTTAGCGGCTTTATACTCATCAGAGATTGCGACTGAATTCGCATAAGCTCTCATATCGATAATCCCATGCATGTTTTATTTGTCACTTCCGAAGCCTATCCCGTCGTAAAAACGGGAGGATTGGCTGATGTAAGCGGTGCTTTGCCAGCGGCTTTGCGCCAATTAGGCGTAGACGTGCGTTTATTATTGCCCGGTTATACCTGTGTATTAGATGCTATTAGCACGCACGATACAGGCGTGGTATTGCCTTTATTGCCTGATGTGGAGGCGGCTCATGTACGATTGGGCAAAATGCCCGATGGTGAAACGCCGGTGTATGTGCTGGATTGCCCTTCATTGTATCGCCGAAGTGGTGATCCTTATCATGATGAACAAGGGCTTGAATGGCCTGATAATCATTTGCGCTTTGCAGCTTTATCAAAAGCTGCTGCTTTGTTAGCCAGTCCTAATATCGCCTTAAAATTAAAATTTCAGCCTGAACTCATCCATTGTAATGATTGGCAAACAGCACTCACGCCTGCCTATCAGCACTACATGTCCAGTGTTCAACGCCCTGTTTTGTTAAGTATTCATAACATGGCTTACCAAGGCGTTTTCGCACCTAAATCACTGCCCGCTCTGGGATTGCCTTGGGAAAGTTTCAGTGTGCAAGGCTTAGAATTTTATGGTTCTGTGTCTTTTCTAAAAGCCGGATTATTTTATGCGGACTGGTTAAATACCGTCAGTTCTACTTATGCCCAAGAAATCCAAACTAAAGACTTTGGCTATGGTTTACAAGGTTTATTGCAACATCGCCAAGATCATCTGAGTGGCCTACTCAACGGCATTGATATACAACAATGGAATCCCGCGACGGATAAATGCTTGTTTGCGAATTATGATGCCGAAGATTTAAGCGGCAAAGCCGAGAATAAACAAGCATTGCAGCAGCAATTAGGGTTAGCCGTTGAACCCGATGCCCCCTTGCTAGGCTGCATTACGCGCCTCACAGAACAAAAAGGGATTGATTGGGTGGTTCAGGTGTTGCCAGACATTCTTGCAGAAGGTGCTCAGTTCGTGATTCTGGGTAGCGGTGATAGTAAACTTGAACAAGCTCTCACCCGTTTAGCACACGCTTACCCGCAGCAAATCAGTGTGACGTTAGGCTATCATGAGACTTTATCTCACCGCATTGAAGCCGCCGCTGATATATTCCTCATGCCCTCTCGTTTTGAACCTTGTGGTCTCAATCAAATGTACAGTATGCGTTATGGCACTTTACCCATTGTGCGCCGCACTGGCGGATTAGCGGATACGGTTATACCTGTCACCCCTGCTCATATTGATCAGCACACCGCCACAGGTTTTGTCTTTGAATCACCCAATGCAGAAGCACTTTTGCAAACGGTGCAATATGCCTTGGTGGTTTATCGCCATAAAGCACTCTGGAGAATGCTCCAACGCAACGCTATGCAGCGTGATTTCAGTTGGCAACACAGTGCTCAAGCCTACTTTAAGCTTTATCAACAATTATCAGCCTAAGCCATGCCCACCTTTTCCATTGTGGTCGCTATGAGTCAGACCCGCGTGATCGGCGACCAAAACCAACTGCCCTGGCATTTACCCGCAGACCTACAACATTTCAAGCAGCTCACCTTGGGTAAACCCATTCTCATGGGACGCAAAACCTTTGAATCCATTGGTCGTCCATTACCG
Organism: Thiotrichales bacterium; assembly: GCA_016744475.1. GTDB lineage: Bacteria > Pseudomonadota > Gammaproteobacteria > Beggiatoales > Beggiatoaceae > BB31. The sequence continues at coordinate 38,786 of JADGEH010000014.1, forward strand.
GGGCGCAGAAACTTAGTGCTCACTCGACAAACTGATCTGCACTTACCCGGTTGTGAAATGATTCATGCCGTCAGCGAATTGGATCATTTTAATGATGAGATCATGGTGATAGGCGGCGCAGAGATTTATCGCCAGTTTTTGCCACACACTCAAACTTTACATATCACATGGGTTCATGGAACATTCCACGGCGATGCCTGGTTTCCAGCATTTAATCAACAACAATGGCAACGTCAGCAATGCAAGGATTTTCAGGCTGATGAACGCCACGCCTATGCCTATCGTTTTGAAACACTGATAAAAGCACGTTAAGGTTTGACTGATGTATTGACGTTACGAAAAAGCAGAACATTTTTGTTCGCTTCACTCAGATCGCGTAACGTGATATATCCTTTCTTCTCTCCTTAAAACCCACTGATTTTTTTTATGACACTGAATGTGAGTGATTTATGTTAGACCCACAATTATTCCGCCAAGATGATTTATCTACACTGGCTCAACAATTAGCCACACGCGGTTATACCTTAGCCGTTGATCAATTAGTAGCATTGGAAGCGCAGCGTAAAGCCTGTCAACTCAAAACTCAAGAATTACAAACTGAGCGCAATACACGCTCGAAAGCGATTGGAAAAGCTAAAGCAGCAGGCGAAGATATTCAGCCTTTATTAGAAGCTGTGGCGCATTTAGGCGAGCAACTTAAGCAAAGTGAAGAACAATTAGACAGCATTCAGGCACAGCTACACGACATTGTTGCGGGTGTGCCAAATCTGCCGCATCACAGCACGCCCATTGGACAGGGTGAAGACGATAACCAAGAAGTGCGCCGTTGGGGAACGCCCAAAGTGTTTGATTTTGTAGCACAAGATCACGTTGATCTCGGTGCTCAAAACGAGCTAATGGATTTTGAAAATGCCGCTAAAATCACCGGTTCTCGCTTTGTCGTGCTGCGTGGAAAATTAGCGCGTTTACACCGTGCATTAATCCAATTTATGTTGAATTTGCATACTCGTGAACATGGTTACACTGAGCTTTATGTGCCTTATTTAGTTAATGCAGATAGCTTGTTTGGCACCGGACAACTGCCTAAATTTGAAGATGAATTGTTCAAAGTCAGCGGGGATTTTTACCTCATTCCTACGGCTGAAGTGCCAGTCACCAATTTGGGACGCGATACTATTTTCAAAGGTGAAGACTTACCTGTGCGTTTTACTGCGCACACGCCTTGTTTTCGTAGCGAAGCAGGGGCTTATGGTAAAGATACACGCGGCATGATTCGCCAGCATCAGTTTGAAAAGGTTGAATTAGTGCAATTTGTTCATCCTGAACAATCAGAGAAAGCCTTAGAAGAACTGACGGGGCATGCTGAAGCCGTATTACAAAAGCTCGATTTACCTTACCGCGTCATGTCTTTGTGTACAGGAGATATTGGTTTTTCTTCAACCAAAACCTACGACTTAGAAGTGTGGTTGCCTGGACAACAAAAATACCGTGAAATTTCTTCATGCAGTCTTTTTGACGCCTTCCAAGCACGACGCATGAAGGCACGTTATAAAAACAAAGACATGAAAAAACCTGCATGGCTGCATACCTTAAACGGCTCTGGACTGGCTGTTGGGCGTACATTGGTCGCCGTTTTGGAAAATTACCAAGACGAAGGCGGTAACATCGCTATTCCTGATGCGTTGCAACATTACATGGGCGGAGAAACACATTTATGAGTCATCCAACAATAGAAAGCTTTGTCGGCAATACGCCGCTGGTACGCTTGCAACGTCTAACGGGAGACACCTCAAATACCGTGCTGGTGAAACTGGAAGGCAATAATCCTGCGGGTTCAGTAAAAGATCGTCCCGCTTTAAATATGATTGCGCAGGCTGAAGCACGCGGCGATTTAAAACCAGGGGATACCTTAATTGAGGCCACCAGTGGTAATACGGGGATTGCTTTGGCGATGGCAGCAGCCATTAAGGGCTACCGAATGGTGCTAGTGATGCCAGAACATATGAGCGTTGAACGGCGCGGAGCCATGAAAGCTTTTGGAGCCGAGATCGTGTTGACTCCCAAAGCTGGCAGCATGGAACAAGCCATTGATACGGCACGAGAACTTCAAGCTCGCGGTGAAGGAAAAATTCTTGATCAATTCTCCAATCCTGATAATCCATTGGCACATTACAAGGGCACGGGACCTGAAATCTGGCGTGATACCCAAGGTGCTATCACACATTTTGTCAGTTCTATGGGCACGACAGGCACTATCATGGGTACCTCGATGTTTCTAAAAGAGAAAAACCCTGACGTGCAGATTATAGGTGTGCAACCAACAGAAGGCTCTAGCATTCCAGGGATTCGCCGTTGGCCGCAGGAATATTTACCTAAAATTTATGACCCTAGTCGAGTAGATCGCATTATTGACGTTGATCAAATCAGTGCTGAAAACACTACGCGCCAATTAGGGGCTAAAGAAGGTATTTTTGCAGGCATATCTTCTGGCGGTGCCGTCAGTGCCGCTTTACGTCTGTCGCAAGAAGTTGAAAATGCGGTGATTGTGGTCATTATTTGTGATCGCGGGGATCGTTATTTATCCACCGGCGTGTTTCCAGCTTAGGAAACAATAGCGAGAGACAGCGGATTTGAGGCAGATTTTTTCATTTGAAGATAAAACCTTATTCCTCTCAAAAATATCCACAGCCTCTAAAATACACGTATACTTTGCAGGGTTAAATGCCGTATTTAACCCTGCAAAGCATGACTTCTTCTCATACGATAAATAAACTTGAAGTGATTGAATGAACAACAGAGCGTCATATTGCTGGCTCTTGTAGCGAAGGCATTTTGGCCTCACATTAGAATGCTATTAGACTAGTCTATTTCAATATTGAAGCATCATATCCTTTCAAAAACTGCTCAAATGAGCATTTTGATGCTTATTTTTCTCTTCTTTTGCATAAAATCACAGAAAAATGCTTGATGTCATGCTTTTATAGCACAATAATGGCACTAAACTGCTATTTGAAATCATAAATCTTGCTTTTAAAGTATTATTTTGGCATTTAAAACTGAAAATGCCCTGTTTTCTCATTAAGGAATAAACTCATGACTAGCAAAGCGAATACTATGCTACCCATTTTGCCACTACGTGATGTGGTCGTTTACCCTCACATGGTGATTCCCTTATTTGTAGGGCGAGAAAAATCTATCCATGCCTTAGAAAAAGCCATGACAGAAGACAAGCAAATTCTGTTAGTGGCGCAAAAAAGCGCTTCTGATGATGATCCGAAAATCAGTGATATTCATGAAGTCGGCACTGTATCCAGCATTTTACAACTGTTAAAGCTGCCTGATGGCACGATTAAAGTTTTGGTGGAAGGTAATCAGCGTGCAAAGATCACTGACTTTATTGAAGAAGAAGATTATTTTACGGCACAAATTGAAGTCTGGCCCACGCCACCATTAGAAGAGCGTGAAACAGAAGTTCTATCTCGCTCCATTATTTCTCAATTTGAACAATATATTAAACTCAACAAAAAAGTCCCTCCAGAAATTTTAAGCTCGCTCAATGGCATTGAAGACCCCAGTCGTTTAGCCGACACCATTGCTGCACACATGGTGGTGAAATTAGATGAAAAACAGCATATTTTAGAAATCATACAAGTACGGGATCGTCTTGAGCATCTGATCTCCTTGATTGAAGCAGAAATTGATTTATTGCAAGTAGAAAAACGTATTCGCAAACGTGTTAAAGGGCAAATGGAAAAAAGCCAACGCGAATATTATTTGAATGAGCAAATGAAAGCGATTCAAAAAGAGCTGGGGGAAATGGAAGATGTCCCCAATGAAATTGAAGAACTCAGCGAGAAAATTGAACAGGCGGGGATGACTAAAGAAGCCAAAGACAAAGTAGTAGCAGAGTTGAACAAGTTAAAAATGATGTCCCCTATGTCTGCTGAAGCTACGGTGGTACGTAATTATATTGATGTAATGGTCGCAGTACCTTGGAAAAAACGCAGCAAAATTAGTCGTGATTTGAGTAAAGCAGAGGATATATTAGAAGCTGATCATTATGGCTTGGAAAAAGTTAAAGAACGTATTCTGGAATATTTAGCCGTGCAACAACGGGTGAAAAAACTGAAAAGCCCTATTTTATGCTTAGTTGGGCCTCCAGGCGTAGGTAAAACTTCATTGGGTCAATCAATTGCGCGAGCCACTAATCGAAAATTTGCCCGTATGGCTTTAGGCGGTGTGCGTGATGAGGCGGAAATTCGTGGGCATCGGCGTACCTACATTGGCTCTATGCCGGGTAAAATCATCCACAATTTGTCTCGGGTGGAAACTCGTAATCCTTTATTTTTATTAGATGAAGTAGACAAAATGTCTATGGATTTTCGTGGTGATCCTTCTTCTGCTTTATTAGAAGTATTAGACCCAGAACAAAACAATACCTTTAATGATCACTATCTTGAAGTCGATTATGATTTATCCGATGTCATGTTTATTGCCACTGCCAATACTTTAAACATTCCACCGCCGTTATTGGATCGTATGGAAGTTATTCGTATTCCTGGGTATACGGAAGAGGAAAAACTCAATATCGCGGTTAATTATTTAATCCCTAAACAGATTAAAAATAATGGCCTGGATGCTAAGGAACTGACTATTGGTGAAAGCGCCGTCCGCGACATTATTCGCTACTATACCCGTGAAGCGGGTGTGCGTAATTTAGAGCGAGAAGTGTCTAAACTCTGTCGTAAAGTAGTCAAAGAAATATTGCTCAAAGAATCCACAGCTAAAACCGATAAAAGCAAAGCAGCTATGAAGAAACAAGTGATTTCCTCACGCAACTTAGAAAAATATCTGGGTGTGCAACGTTTCCGTTATGGTTTAGCAGAAGAGGAAGACCGCATTGGTCAAGTCACAGGACTGGCTTGGACTGAAGTCGGTGGCGATTTACTCACCATAGAAGCCGCACGGATGCCAGGCAAAGGTAAACTGGCTTACACCGGGCAACTGGGTGATGTGATGCAGGAATCCATTCAGGCCGCCATGAGCGTGGTACGCGGACGGGCGCGCAGTTTAGGGATTGATCCTAACTTTCATCAGGAACAAGACATCCACATTCATGTGCCTGAAGGCGCTACCCCTAAAGATGGCCCTAGTGCGGGGGTAGGCATGTGTATCGCTTTGGTGTCCGTACTGACCGATATTCCGGTACGCTCAGATGTAGCTATGACCGGAGAGATTACCTTGCGTGGAGAAGTGTTGCCTATTGGTGGTTTGAAAGAAAAAATGTTGGCGGCATTGCGCGGTGGCATTAAAACCGTGTTAATCCCCAAAGAAAATCACCGTGATTTGGCAGAAATTCCTGACAATATCAAGAAAAATCTGAATATTGTCGAAATGCAATGGTTTGATGAAGCATTGCAACATGCCTTGCAAGAAATGCCTACGCCAAAAGAAGAAATAGCCTCAAATAACAATGCAGTGGCAGAAAAAGAACAAAATGAGGCCAAAAAAACCACACAAACCGTGCAAACCCATTGAGATATTGGACTGAATCTGTAATGATTAAGGCTGATGGTGTGAAACACGCCGTCAGTCCTAGCCTTCAGGCATTTTTTCAAAACAACGATGAGGTGGGACTGTCTGGTATAAATCATGCTCAACAAGCACGCGCTGTACTGCCTGTTATCATCTGTTTTCTATATCTTAATAAACTTGTCATGGGGGTAAAATGAATAAATCTGAATTAATCCAGGCTGTCTCTGATGCCGCAGAAATTTCTAAAGCGGATGCGGGTAAAGCGATTGATGCTATGTTAGATACCATCACTCAAGCTTTAGCCGAAGATGATCAGGTCACCTTAATCGGTTTTGGTACCTTTAATGTGCGCGAACGCGCTGCACGTACAGGACGCAATCCTCGCACGGGTGATCCTATTGAAATCAAAGCGGCTAAAGTACCTGGCTTTAAGCCCGGTAAAGCTTTAAAAGATGCCGTTAACTAAGGCATTTGAGATATTTTTTATAAAACGGTTGATTTTTAATTTTTAGAGACGTACAATTTCAATCTTTCGGTGGTCGGGTGCTTAGCTCAGCTGGTAGAGCATCGCCCTTACAAGGCGAGGGTCGGGGGTTCGAACCCCTCAGCACCCACCAATTAAATAAGTTCCTGGAGCGGTAGTTCAGCTGGTTAGAATACCGGCCTGTCACGCCGGGGGTCGCGGGTTCGAGTCCCGTCCGCTCCGCCATATTCAAAGGGAGTACGCTAAAATCAAGCGTGCTCCCTTTTTTTATGCTTAAAATTTATTCCTGTTTGCACAACACTCGCAAAATACACAGGATATGCAGTACAATCCTCCTCTTCTTAAATAGCACTTCTATAAAATCACTTTACATCTAAGGAAAAGCTATATGTTGTTGCAAGGTATTCGTGATCAGGCGCAAGGCTGGATTGCCTGGGTCATTGTGATTTTAATCTCCATTCCCTTTGCCTTATGGGGGATTCAAGAATATTTAGGTGGCGGCAACCAGGTGGTGGTGGCTAAAGTCAACGATCAAGAATTAGATAAATATACGCTTGATTTTCAGGTCAGTAATCAAATCCAGCGTTTGCGTTCATTTGGTGCAGAATTTGATTTTTCCAGTATGGAAAAACAAATCAAACAAAGCACTTTAGAGCGCATGATTGATGAAGAAATACTTTTTCAAACCGCATTGAATCAACAATTGCGTGTCGGCGATGGTTTGTTGCAAGCGCGCATCCATAGCATACAAGGCTTCCAACAAAACGGACAATTTTCAAAAACTCTGTACGAACAAAGAATTCGTGCTCAATATCCCAGCGCTGTAGCCTTTGAACAAGAAATGCGCCGCAACTTAGCCATTAGTCAATTACAAGACGGTTTATCGCGCTCATCATTTTTCAGCGCGGCAGAGAAAAAAGCCTACCAACAATTAGATCAGCAACAACGTTTAGTCAGCTATGTATTACTAGCCGCAGAACAGTTTAAACCGACTATTGAAATATCTGAGCAAGACATTCAAACCTATTATGATGAGCATCAATCTCAGTATTTTACTGAAGAACAAGTGGCGATTGATTATGCGGTTTTAGATAAATCCCAATTAGCCACCCAGATCGATATTGATGAAGGCTTACTTCAGCAACGTTACGAGCAACAAAAATCTCAATACACGACCTCTGCCCAATGGCAAGCCAGCCACATCTTAATTCCCACAGAGGCGGATATGGAGGCAGCTAAAAAACAAGCAGACAGTCTTTTAGAACGAGTGAAAGCTGGAGAAGATTTTGCCAAACTGGCAAAAGAATTCTCCAAAGACCCCATTTCTGCGGAAAAAGGTGGAGATTTAGGTTTTTTTGGCACGGGTCAAATGGTCGCCCCCTTTGAAGCCGCCGTTAAAACTTTGAAAGTCGATGAAGTGAGTGAATTAGTTGAAAGTCGCTTTGGGTTTCACATTATAAAACTCACTGGCATTAAACCTGAGCACACCAAAGCCTTTGCTGAAGTGGAAACAGAGTTGCGAACTCAGATACAAAACGAAGAAGCTCAAACTCGCTTTGAAGCATTAACGGATGAGTTTTCTAATCTGGCCTTTGAACAACCGGATAGTCTTGAGCCTTTGCTTAATAGCTTAGGTTTAGAAAAACAAAGTTCAGAACTGTTTACTCGTAGTAGCGAAAAACAAGGTATTTTAGCTGAGCCTAAAGTGATAGAAGCTGCATTTAGCACACCTGTGTTACAAGATGCCCAGAATAGCGAAGTATTGACCCTAGAAGATGGACGCTATTTAGTATTACGTGCCAAACAGCATGAAAAATCACAAGCTCAAGCCTTAGACACCGTAAAAGAACAAATTACTGAACATTTGCGTACTGAAAAAAGCCAGAAGCAAGCCGCCGAACTGGGTGAACAACTACTGAGTGCCATACGTCAACAAGAAGATGGACAAAGTGTGTTAACCGCACATGAACTGGGTTGGGAAAAACCGCAATGGCTGACACGCCAAGGCAATGAAATAAGCTTACCTCAGTTACGTGATGCTGCCTTTAAAATGGGTAATATCAAAGAACAAGAAGCTTTATATCAAGGCATTACATTAAATAATGGTGATTATGCTGTGTTTGTTGTTTTAGATATAAAAAATCCTGAACCTCATCAGGATGCAGGCGACAAAACACAATTTGTACAACAAGAAAATGCCTATGGACAAACTGAGTTCCAAGCATTTTTATCGGGTTTAAAAGAACAATCTGAAATCAAAGTCTATTCCAGTCGGCTTTAATACGAGGAAAAATGATGAAAGGCGGACTCGCAAATTTAATGAAACAAGCGCAAGATATGCAAAGCAATCTGCAACAAGCGCAGGAAGAATTGGAAAAGCTAGAAGTGATTGGCGAAGCTGGCGGCGGCATGGTTAAAGTCACCATGACAGGACGGCATGATGTGCGCAATGTGGATGTTGATAGTAGCTTGATGGGGGATGACAAAGACATGCTAGAAGATTTAGTCGCAGCGGCAGTTAATGATGCTGTGCGTAAAGTTGAAAAAACCAGCAAAGAAAAGATGTCTTCAGTTACAGGAGGATTTAATCTTCCTGATGGTTTTAAACTGCCTTTCTAAATCTATGTTGAGTTCAATATCACAAAGCAGCCTAGATATTGGACTCATCTCCTACCCATTGCATTGCTCAATGCGCGTGAGTCTGTTTCAAATATCATATCTGAATAATACTTGAACCCAAAAGTCCACTATCTCAATACAAAATGGTCGTTTGAAAATATTAAGAGAATACAAAAAGAGATGGTGCCGAGAAGAGGACTTGAACCTCCACTGGGTTTCCCCAACTAGCACCTGAAGCTAGCGCGTCTACCAATTTCGCCACCTCGGCATGAGGGAAGAAGGCGCGTATGATAAATAAGGACATTTACCTTGTCAAGAAAGAAAAAAATTAAATCACCTGAAAATCTAAGCGATCCGTTTGCCGAACGCGAAGCTCAGAAATATGCTAATCCTATTCCCAGTCGTGAACTCATTATTCAACAACTGGTAAAAGCAGGTGTGCCTATGAAGCACAAAGCATTGGCTGAACACCTAGGCATCAATGATGACGAGCGCTTGGAGGCCTTACGCCGCCGCCTCAAAGCGATGGAGCGTGACGGACAGCTCATTCGTAATCGGCGCGGGGATTATGGTCTACTCAAAAAAATGAACCTCATTAAGGGGCGCGTGATAGGCCATCCTGATGGTTACGGCTTTTTAGTACCTGAAGAAGGTGGCGATGATTTGTTTTTGTCCGAAAAGCAAATGCGCAGCTTACTGCATGGTGATCTGGCCCTGGCTAATGTGGTCGGTATTGATCGTCGAGGTCGTAAAGAAGGCGCTTTAGTGGAAGTGCTAGAACATGCTAATCAATCTTTAGTCGGACGTTTTTTTGCAGAACATGGTGTAAACTTCGTTGAAGCCAATAATCGCCGTATTGCCCAAGACATACTGATTCCTCCTGAGCACACACTGGGAGCACAAAACGAACAAATTGTGATCGTTGATTTAATCGAGCAGCCTAACAAACACCATCCGCCCATGGGGCGAGTGATAGAGGTATTAGGCGATCATATGGACCCCGGTATGAGTACGGCTATTGCCGTCCGCGATCACAGTATTCCGCAAAGCTGGCCGGCTGAAGTGGAACAATTGGCAGCCAAATTACCGCGTTATGTGCCCAGTAGAGCGAAGAAAAATCGTGAAGACCTGCGTGAACTACCTTTGGTGACTATTGATGGGGAAACCGCACGCGATTTTGATGATGCTGTATATTGCGAGCCACAAGGCAAAAGTTGGCGTTTATTAGTGGCTATTGCTGATGTATCGCATTACGTTAAAGTGGATGCGCCGCTGGATTTGGAAGCGAAAAATCGAGGCACCTCGGTATATTTTCCAGATCGTGTTGTTCCCATGCTACCGGAAGCGCTATCAAATGGTTTGTGCTCGCTGAATCCGAATGTTGATAGGCTGTGTATGGTGTGTGAACTCATCATTACCCATCATGGCACGGTACGGCGCTCGCGTTTTTTTGAAGGTGTCATGAACTCTAAAGCGCGTCTGACCTATACCCAAGTGGCGGCGGCGTTAGAGGGTGATGCCGAAGCCGTACCAGAAAACATTTTGCCGCATGTACAACACCTGTCTCAGCTTTACGAGTTATTAAAAGTGCGTCGTGAAAAACGCGGTGCATTAGATTTTGATACTACAGAAACCCGTATTGTTTTTGATGAGCAGAAAAAAATTGATAGCATTGTCCCCGTCGTCCGCAATGATGCGCACCGCCTCATTGAAGAAATGATGCTGCTGGCCAATGTTGCTGCCGCAGAATATCTCAGCGCACAAGAAATGCCGCTGTTATTTCGAGTTCACGAAGGGCCTAGCGAAGAAAAACTCAAAGATTTACGCGGCTTTTTAGGGACATTAGGCTTACGCTTAGCCGGAGGCGATCAACCAGAAGCCACGCATTACGCCAGCGTTTTAGCCAGCATTCAAGATCGTCCTGATCGACACATGATCCAAACCGTACTCCTGCGCAGTCTGCGTATGGCGGTATACACGCCTGATAATAAAGGTCATTTTGGGCTTTCTTATGCCGCTTATGCACATTTCACCTCCCCCATCCGGCGTTATCCTGACTTATTAGTGCATCGCGCCATTCGTCATTGCCTCTCAGGACAGCCGCCTGAAAAATTCCGTTATGGACATGGAGACATGGAAGTATTGGGCGAACACTGTTCCATGGCAGAGCGGCGTGCTGACGATGCGACCCGTGATGTCGTTGCTTGGCTGAAATGTGAATACATGCGCGATAAAGTGGGTGATAGCTATCCAGGCACTATCACGGCGGTCACTGCATTCGGGTTATTTGTCGAACTCGACAATATCTTTGTTGAAGGCTTAATACATGTGACTGCATTAAAAAATGATTATTATCAATTTGATCCTTCGCATCATTGCCTCAAAGGTGAACGCAGCGGCACCGTTTATCGTTTATCTGATCGTTTAGAAGTTAAGGTAGCGCGTGTCGATTTGGATGAGAAAAAAATTGATTTTGTATTGGCTGAATAAATAGACTTGTCCGGGCTTAAGAGCCTATACGAAAACGGGAAAATCGGCTGCAAATCCGCCCTTTTGGTCAGGTTTTCCGCTTTTTTTCGTTAAATAGCCCGCTATTCGCCTCAAATGAACGAAAAAAACCACTCAATCCCGCTGCTTTTCGCTATGGCGTTTAAACACTGAACTGTCAGCTTTTATCACTGATAGTTCAGTATTTGAACGCTAGATATTTATAGGCTTCACCATTTAGATTGAACTCTCTGCCAAATAGCCTGTCGATCAGCAGGAAACATCACAAAGTAGAGCAGGCCAAAAGGCATGAGTAACACGCAACCCCATAATCCCATCAGTAGATAATTATCCGCAGTCGGCACCCATTGCGGCGCATACACACTAAAACCCACCATCCCTGCGGCTAACAATAAGGGCGGCAATAATTGCCAAATATAGTGCAATACAGAAATGTCCAATATTTTGCCAATATACCAAGGTTGCAAGAACACTTTGATGATTAACATGGGGATAGCGGTACCCCAAGCGACACCGAGAATGCCGTATTTGGGAGCCAGATAAATACTTAATGCAACATTCACAAAACCTTCAAGCAAAGAAATTAAGCCAAATAATTGGTGTTTTTGTAGAGCATACATGATGGCTACGCCAGTGCTTTGCGACAATGTGACGGCATACGCGATGGTCAAAACCCATAACACAGGCAGTGCGCCTAGAAAAGAAGCATCAGCCCACAGCAAAATAAATTGCTCACCTAAAATCAATAAAGCCGTGGCTATCGCAAAACTTAAGAACGCCGCCATTGATAATGATTTAAAAAATAGGGCGCGTAATTGTTCGGGTTTGCCCTCGCCATCTAAAGTAGAAAATCGCGCAGTAAACACGGGAATAGACGCAGAGGAAATAAATTGCAAGTAGTAGCGCATAAGAATACCCGCCACACCATAAATCCCCACCGAAGTTAAATCCAACCAACGTCCAATCACGAAAGCATCTAAGTTAAAACGCAAAATACTCGATAACTCCTGCGTGGCAGCCCCCACTCCAAAGGTCAGTAATGCGGCTAGCATACTGAAACTACCGCCGCGTAAATTGAATTTCACCCTGGGAAATAAACGCAAGCAAAACCAGAAGTTAAAACCTAAAGTCAGTATCGCCGCGATAAGATTAGCGTAAGCCACCCCGACCAACCCCAAACCGCCACTAAGAAAAGCGACGACGCACAAGGTGCGGACTAGAATCACACTAATGTCCACCACATTGGCTTCAAAAAAGCGTTCATGCGCCTTCATCACGGCACTGAGTAAGTTACCAGGGAAAGCAATCCCCATGCTGATGCCTAGAATCACTACTAACAACTTGAAATCTTCAAAATGCTCAGGTTCTACATTAAAAAATAGTGCAATATGATCGTCAAATAAGAACGACAGAATCACCACTACAGTTCCAATACAAAGAAACATCACTAAAGCTGTATTAATACTTTCATTCAATGCTTTATAGTTCTTTTGTCCTGCATAACGTGCAACATATCGAGTCACCGCAGATTCAACACCTAGATCAAGTATGCCGTAATAACCCACAATAGAACTAATTAGTGTCCAAATACCAAAACCGGTGACACCTAAATTTTTAATAATATAGGAAGTAAGAAAGAAACCCACAAATACCGCCACCAACATAGTGGCCCAGTTGCTAAAAATACTCACCAGCAGAGAATTACGTTTTGAGTCATTCATAAAGAGTGTTTCATTATATGATTATTCCTGTCTTCGGCTGCTTTTTCTGCTTCGGCTTCTTTCTGCGCACGCGCATCGCTAATCCAAAGCCATTGTTTGGAGCTACAAGCCGCATAAATAGCGACGATGGATACATGAACCAGGTGATCAATAAAACCCTTGCCTGTGTAACCTTGAAGAAGAATAGTCATGAGTGCAAGGATCATTGCCATGTGTACTGATCGTTCAAGAGTGCTGAGTTCTGGTGACAACGCACATAATAATGAAACACGCCCCACCATGATAAAGAAACCTAAGAAAAACATTAATCCTGGAATGCCGATTTCCGCCGTTATCAATAAATATAAATTATGCACCGGTAAAGGTAAAACAATAGAAATCTGTTCTTCTGTTGTATCGTAATCTCGATGCACCGCTAAATAGTTTTTATAACCAATGCCTAGAATGGGATTATGCGCAATGATGTTACGTGCGACTGCCCACATGGGTGCGCGTGTTTCAGCAGAACCGTGATCATCTTTCATACGGCTAGAAATTTTATCTCCCGCTATCCCTGCCACTAATCCCATGGCTAAAAGCAATACCATAAAAAAAACTGAAAACAATGGAATCATCGGACGAATAGGCACAATACGTAAAAATAACAAACCAAAAGGAAATAATGCTGAGGTAATCAACCAACTACCCAAACCTGCCCTGGAGACCGTGAAAGCCAAGGCTGCCGCACCCATGGCCCAGGCTGCCAATGCGGGTAAACGCGAAATACCCGGTGCAAAAAACACATAAGCTAAAGCCACAGGCATGATTTCCCCTGTGAGTTTTGCAAAATTACTGGAATGCCCCATGCTGCCCGCTGGACGAAATCCTAAGCCTTCCACTGTATCCAAAGCATCATCTAAACCGGGTAAAGTCACCACAATGGATTGTGTGGCCTGTTGAGCAATGATGAGCAGATTTTGAAACATCAAAGTGGCAAACAGACCTAACATGATGATGTGTAGGTCTTCACGTTTTTGCATGAAATGAAATACCACAAAAAACGTCAAAAAACTGCGGATCATAATTTCATATACACCCAAGAGGGTGGCTGTATTATCTTGTGCGGGAAATAAAGACATTAAAGCCCAGAGCATCCATAAGATATGCAAAGGGCCTGTTTGGCTATTCCAAATGGAATAAGGGCCATTTTGCTTGGTATAAATGTAAAACAAGCGCAACCCCAATAGGGTAAACATTAAGAGATCAGATAAGCGTATTAGAAAGAAGTGTCGTAAAGGAGGGGAAGTGCCCCCCATCTGATCCAATACCATTTGCCCAGTACCCAGACTGGTGGCAAACATGAACATGCCCATAATCCATTTTTCTTTATAGGGCATGAGAATGAAAATAGGTGCCAAACATAACAGCATGGCGATTTTGGCATATTTTTCAGGCCCGCTTAACAACACCACCAAAAATTCAGCCAGGACTAAAGCCACCACCAGTGTGACTAACGTGGCAGGTAGCGCTCTTGAGTGGAAATTATCACGGAGTTCTGTTTTGAGCCAATGGAGCATAGGGGGATAACAAAGCCTAGCAGCAAGATAATACTATTAGGCTTTGATAGCATTTAAGCTAAAGAAATGTTTGCGCCATTTTGTTTTAATGATTGGCTAGAGGCTTCTAAGACTTCGACTACTTTCAAACCTTCTTCACCACTGGATAAGGATTTCTCACCACTGCGAATACAATCAATAAAATGCTGGGTTTCCACTTTTAAGGGTTCCATCATTTTTAGCGCAGGAGAATACATGTCACCATTACGATAAGCAAAAATGAAATCAGAAAAACTATTATAAGAAGGGGGGGCATCAACACCCTTGTCATAGATTTTTATTTTTTCAACTTGTTCTAAGTCATCAAACACCAACATCCGTTTATTGCCGACAATGGTTAATTCTCGTACTTTAATCGGATCTAACCAACTGCTTTGAATCATTACAAAACCATGATTTTTCATATGTACAGTGAGATTGGTCACATCTTCAATACCTGGCGTTACATTGGCTGCACCCACACAGTTGACAGATTGAGCTTGATCACCTAACACATAAAACAAAATAGATAAATCATGTGGGGCTAAATCCCAGGTGACATTAATATCTTTTTGGTATAAACCTAAGTTCAAGCGACGCGAACTCATATACATAATTTGGCCTAAATCACCTGAATCTACAATCTCTTTAATCTTACGAATAGGGGCTGAATAAACAAAGGTATGACCAACCATTAAGGTCAACTTTTTGCTCTCGGCTAATGCATTGAGTTCTTTGCATTCTGCGGCTGTAGATGCCATCGGTTTTTCTACCATGACATGCTTGCCCGCTTCTAAAGCCTGTTTCGCCATTTTGTAATGTAAATGTACGGGTAAGGCAATGACAATGGCATCAATGTCATTATCATTCAATAGTTCATTGTAATCAGAGGTGGTTTCAGCCTCGTGATACATAGCCTTCATTTTATTTAATTTAGCTTCATCAAGATCACAGAGTCTTTTTACATTCACTTCTTTATTCTGATGGAAGTTGCGAATTAAATTGGGTCCCCAATATCCACAACCTACTACACCTACATTAATTACTTGTTCTGTCATGAGACACTCCTTACTTGGAAGTTGGCAATAAAATATATCAATTATGTAAAATACAATTAGATTTGTTGCGAGGGGTAGGTATCGTAGCGAAAAGGTGTGGTTTTGAGGCGGTTTTTTCGGTTTTTTGAGGCGAATAGCAGGCTATTTGCTGAGAAAAAGTGGAAAAACAGACCAAAGTCCACGCCTTTGCAGTCGATGCATACCCCTTGCAACAAGTCTACTACTAATGCAAAGCAATAAACTCCTCAATCATGGCGCTTAAGGAGGTGCTGCGCACCCAATCTGCTTGTAAACTGGGAATATCAGAAATAAATTCTGCATCACTCACGCCTGGCATCAAATCAACATATTCAGCCTTTAATGAACGTTCTGAAATGCGTTCAAATTCACGGGCAATATCTTCATTAGCAATGGCAGGCGGGGTCAACAGATAGCAACGTTGTTGTGCTTGCAACGCCACCTGAATCATCAAATCCACCGCTTCGTCAATGTACAGCAATGCCGTGCTGTGTCCACTGTTTAATTGAATAGAAGTATCTTGAAATGCGCTGGCGTACAAGCGGCTCATTAATTGACTGGGATGCTCGCCACAAGAAGCCACGGCACTTAAGCGGACATGCGATACCTGCGTTTGAGTATCGGCAAAATGCGCATCAAAAAAACGTTCTGTAGCTTGCTTGATAATACCGTAAGGTGTGATGGGCTGCGGCTCAGTGTGGCTATTGATAGGATGAGTGTTTAAATGGCTAAACACCTTAATAGATGATAAATGCACAAAACTCTGCGGAGGGTGGGCTTTTAACCAATCCCAAACAAAACTGAGTTGATGTAAATTGGTATCCAATTCATAAAGCAATTGAGCGGTAAAGGGTTTCTCACGCTGTACTTGCCAATGCAAATTAATCACACGATCAGGCGGTGGAAGACGGTTTAAATCCTCTATCTGATTGATGACTATTGGCTGGGTATGCCCGATCCAGGCCATACGTTTAGGTTCTGGCGCATATCCTGGCAATACCAGTGGCAACACCTCTGCGCCCAGTTGTTCCAAACGCGGGCATAAATCACAGCCCAAACGCCCCGTGGCTCCCGTGACTAAAAAACGTTGTCCGTCTAATCGCATGAGCTTATTCCCAACTGCGCAACACTTCGTCAGCGATGAGTTCTTCAGGCGTAAACGGCAAGGTTCTAAACCAAGCAATCGTTTTATGAATCCCTTCTTCAATGCCAATTTGAGGTGCAAAACCCACCAATTCTTGAAAAGCGGTGTTGTCGCCCATGTGGCGCATTACATCACCAGGGCGTGCGGGTTGTTTTTGAATATATTGTTCTGGCGATAAATTGAAATTCTCGCAAATCAATTCGGCAATACGACGCACCGAAGTTTCTTTACCCGTACAAAAGTTAATATCACGATTTTGGCAAGCCGGGTTATCCGCCACACTGACCACAGCTTTAGCCGCTTCTTCCACATACAAAAAATCACGGGTTTGCTGACCTTCACCAAATAACACCAGCGGTTGTTTATTCATCGCTCGAACAATCATTTTCGGAATTAATTCACCACGAAAACCCTGCCAATGAGAATTTGGCCCGTACATATTAAATGGACGAATCGTTGTCCAAGGCACGCCATAGGTGCGCCCGTAACTAAAGGTGTACATATCTTGCGCTACTTTGGCAGCGGCATAAGGCGTTTCAGGACGTAATGGGTGCTGTTCATCCATGGGCACGTATTCTGCGCTGCCATAAGCCTCAGAAGAAGAACAGTTAAGGAACAACTCAACGCCATTAGCACGCGCAGCATCTAAACAATTCATCGTGCCATCAACAATCACTGTATTCACACGATGCGGTTCTTTAATCGATTGACGTAAATCCAAAACCGCCAAATGAATCACCACCTGAGCACCCACAAAGGCTTTTTTGACATCATCTACATTAACAATATCACCTTTGATAACAGTTAATAAAGGATGCTCTTGCATCGCTTGCAAATGCGCCATTTTTCCATTAGAAAAATCATCTAAAACAACTACTTCATTATTTTTCTCTAATAGTTCTTTGACTACATGTGAGCCTAAAAAACCCGCACCACCTGTCACCACTACTTTTTTATTTTCCACAACAATATCCTTTCTGTATCAATATATTTAACTGGAATCTCTCAAACTCAAAGCACTATACATGCAAAAGGCTTACTTTGCGGTGACAAAGTAAGCCTTGGTTTTAAGGAGTGTGAGGGTAAAGATTAAAGGTTGGTTTGATGATTTGCGTTATTCTGCATTTTCCTGAGTACAAGTGGATAAAGGATTTTTTGGTTGAAAAACCGCTTCTTTTACTTGTGCCAGGATGGACAGTGGGGTATTGAAAATGATTTTAACATCTGTCCAAAAACTAATGTTACGGCTGTAATAAATATCCAGACTCATCATTCTTTCATAGCTGGTATTGTTTTTACCACTAACTTGCCACAAACCGGTCAGGCCAGGATACGCATCAGAACGTGCGTGATACCAAGATTTGTAGTTTTTAGCGGCATAAATCACGTCAGGACGAGGGCCGACTAAACTCATTTCGCCTTTAAGAACATTAATCAGTTGTGGAAACTCATCAATACCTGTTTTACGTAATACATTGCCATAACGAATGATTTGTGGGTCTGCATCTTCTAATTTGTACATCGGTTGGCCGTTTTTCAGCAATTCATTAATGTAATGCTGGTGTTTACGGATGTCAGCATTATGTTCCATAGTACGGAATTTCCAGATAATGAATTCAGTGCCTAAAAAGCCCACACGCGGTTGCCGAAAAAAGATAGGCCCTGGAGAAACAATTTTGATATAGGCTGCCACGAATAAAAACAAGGGTGATAACATCAATATTCCAAAACTAGCGCCAATAATATCAAGTGCTCGTTTCCATCCAGGCATGGCATGACGCATTAACTTATCGAGTTTAGGTGGATTTTCTAACACTGCTCCACGACTTAATGCGAGTTCTGCTTGTTCAGCTTGAGGGGCTGCACTGGCTTTAGCCGCTTGTTTCCAAGCATCATCACCATGAGGCATCCAATCATGAGGATAGCTATGAACACCATGTACAGGTAATGTGCTTTGTTCAAAACTCATCAAATAACTCATGCTGTTAATAAACACTTGAGCACCTTCTGAAGGTTCCATGTCGGCTAATAACACCCCTAAATGATGAGGATTTACCCACCCCGTTACATCACTTAAACGCAAACGTTTAGCTAAAGCAGAGCGAAGTTCTTTAAACTGTTGTGAACCAGCTTCCACTTTAAAAGTGACTAAAACAAAACCTTGTTCATAATGATCGGCACGTACACATTCACGATCAATAATTTCATTAAACTCCACTTCATCATAAATCATTTCAGCTTCATCTAACATAGACCCATTTTGTTCTTTAGCCGTAAAGATAATTTTATTTAAGGTCTCAGTTAATGCAGTGCTGTCCATGATTATTCTCCTAAATTTTATTATGATGCAGTGGTGATTAAGTATTCCCGCACTGCTAAAGCGAAGTTTATGCCAATTAAAGAATTAATTTTTTACATTAAAAATCAATGGTATACATAAAAACAAAAAATAACCTCGCCCTCATAAGCAATTTTGCCAAAACTCAAATCATGTCAAATTTTTTGAAAATTGGCGTATTTCTGTTTTTTATCGGGGAGTTATCTCAATATTATCAAGCCTTAATTGAGATACTGGACAGCCATTTGCAATTTGCAGTGATTCGCAAATTGCAACAAGCCATCGCCTCTTGCATTCAAGAATCGGCATTGTTATAAAACTATCCATGACTATGAACATTCACTTTACAAAAATGCAGGGCTTAGGCAACGACTTCGTCGTTATCAATGCGACGGCGCGTCCTATCGAACTATCTCCTGCCCAAATTCGCCATTTAGCTGATCGCCGCATGGGTGTGGGGTGTGATCAAGTGTTATTGGTTGAAGCCAGCCCAATGCCCGATGTTGATTTCAATTATCGCATCTTCAACGCTGATGGCAGCGAAGTCGAACAGTGCGGTAATGGTGCGCGTTGTTTTGCACAATTTGTCCATGAAGAAGGCTTAACCGATCAATCCGAACTGGTGGTGCAAACTCAATCAGGCATTATCCGCCTATACCGTGAAAACGATGGACAGGTGCGCGTTAATATGGGAACACCTCAATTTAATCCTGAAGACATCCCTTTTTCGGCTGAACAAGCGCATCCCTATTACAACTTACAAGTGGCGGGTGACACCATTACCATAGGTACCGTATCGATGGGCAATCCACACGCCGTACAACGTGTGGTTTCTGTGGAAAAAGCCCCTGTTACGAGCCTTGGTGCGCTGATTGAATCACATCCGCGTTTTCCTCAGCGCGTCAATGTAGGATTCATGCAAATTATTGATAGAAAACATATTTTACTACGTGTTTACGAACGCGGTAGTGGAGAAACTTTAGCCTGTGGCACGGGGGCTTGTGCGGCTGTGGTAGTGGGGCGACGCTGGGGTGATTTGGATGCTGATGTAGAAGTTGAATTACCTGGCGGACATTTAAGCATTCGCTGGGACAAACCGGATGATCCAGTCTGGATGACCGGGCCTGCGGTGCGTGTATTTGAGGGACACATCAATTTATGAGCATTATTCCTGACGAATTATTCAAGACTAAATCCTTGAGTGCCAAAGAAGTCGAAGACTATTTACAAACCCATCCTGAATTTTTCGTAGAACACGAACATCTGCTGGCACAGATTGTCGTACCGCATCACCAAGGTGCAGCGATTTCTCTCGTGGCACGACAAATTCAAGTCTTACGCGATGAAAACCAACAAATTCAACGACAAATGCAGAAAATGATCGATGCCGCACGGCGCAATGAATCGCTTAATGCACAGATTCAACGTCTGATCATTGCATTACTCGGCGCCACCAATGTCGAAGACTTTTTCGACACCTTATATCTCACTTTGCAACAAGAGTTCAACACTGATCGTGTCACACTGCGACTCTTTGATATGCCGTTGCAAGATGCAACACATCGGATCGAATGCGCAGAATACGATGCGCAGGTGTTTAGTTTATTTGAAGCCGTGCTGAAATCCCGCGAACCTATTTGCGGGCGTATCACTCAAGAACAAACGACCTATTTGTTTGAGCAGGAAAAAATGGGTTCAGTGGTATTAATTCCACTCGGTAGCCCCCAAGCCCAAGGTATTCTGGCGCTAGGCAGTCAAGATGTAGCGCGTTTTCATGCTGGCATGAGCACCGATTTACTCAGTTATATGGGTCGTCTTGTCAGTCATATTTTATACCGTTGGCAGGTCGTTTAAACATGTCTGCAAGCCGATTAGAGCGCATCACTTGTGATCCAGGAAATGACGTGCAAGGGCATTGTTTAAGCCTTGAATGGGTGCTTATTTGTTCTATGCTCGCTAATGACTGGATGAAGCGGCATGAAAATTCTGTTTGATACAAATATCTGGGAAGCGATTTACACCTTATTACACAAACGAGGCGTAGATGTCGATTGGGTGGGGCATTGGGCGCAACGACCTACCGATCAAGAATTGCTGGCCTATGCGTTAGAACATAAAAAAATTCTGGTGACTTTAGGTGAAGATTTAAGTTACTTAATCGAGGCGCAAGACTTACCGCATTATGGTGTCTTGCAGTTACCCAGTTTTGCTACAGGTAAAAAACAAGCAGAACAATGCATTCGCTTACTGAAAGCTTGCCACCGTGATTTATTATCGGGAAGCCTGGTGACGTTAAATACAGAAGGAGTCAGTGTACATTCAACACTCCCTTCTGCTCTATTATTAAAATCTCTCCCACCTCACGCATAATTTTTCACCAACACTTCCTTCACTGCCCCTCGCTGCTGTGCATTAGAATTAATCGCACGTTTAGCCATGATTTCAATCACCTGATAATCTTTATATAAATCCAAAATAAATGCCGTGGCTGAATTCGATAATAAAAACTTGATTCCCCACTGAGTGAGTTCATCACACACCGCTTTCAAGCGAATTTGTTCTGCCTGCTCAAAGCCTGTTTGAGTATAACTGGTGAAATTAGAACTCATAGACACCGGATCATAAGGCGGATCAAAATACACAAAGGCATCATCTGCAATAGAGTTCAAGGCTTGAGCAAAATCTTGATTTAAAATCTGAATATCGTTTGATATAAAATACGCATGTATGGCTCGAATGCTGTCTTCATTGACAATATTGGGATTTTTATAACGCCCGAAAGGGACATTGAATTGACCCGCACGATTCACTCGAAACAAACCGTTATAACAAGTTCGATTCAAAAAAATCAGCCGTGAAGCCCGTTGTACTGCGGTTAAGTGTTGATATTCTTCAGGTGTTCTATCTAAACTGCGGACTTGATAAAAATAATCCGATTGATTTTTATGCTGTCGTAAATCTTCAATTAATAATTCAGGTGAAGATTGAATCACTTGATACAAGTTGATCAATTCAACATTAGCGTCATTAATGACGGCTCGTTGCGGTTGCAGCTTAAAAAAAACCGCACCGCCTCCCATGAAGGGTTCATAATAAGTATGAATAGAGGTGGGTACATGCTTTTCTATTTCAGGCCACAATTGACGCTTACCGCCTGCCCATTTCAACAATGGGTTCAAGCCTTTATGATTCTTCATGCAAACGTGCATTTAATAATTGTTGAATCATGATGCGCGTGTCATCAGGTGACTCTGCTTCAGTCGCGGGAGTCCAAGACATATCAGTTTCCAATCGATAAGAACCTAAAAATTCATGAGGCGGCTGAGCGCCCCATTCTTGTGGAGACAACATAGAAAAATAGCGTTCATCATTATCCTTACAATACAAATGATAAAACCGCCCTGGTTGACGTTTGAAATGACAAGGCACGCGATGTAAATCTTGATCACGCTGTGTGGCTTCCAACACGTTTTTAGCTTCTTCTTGCAAAATCCGCATTTGATCCGCAATCACGCGCAATTTACCTGTCGCAACCCCTGTCAACATTTGACTCGCCTGAGCCACTTCTTTCGCTAAATCCACCAATTCAATTGCTGGGGCTAAACGACTGACGGGATAAGGTGAACAATGATCAGCGCCTTGATGAACCTGTTTACCATCATATTTTTTCTGATTGTCATGTTGCATAACAATATTTTATATCCTTTCTTTTTTAACGCTTGCGTTCTTTTGCGCCTCTAGCGCCGTTCGCGTTGTTTTTTACAACTAATGTCAGTTTTGCGCTGGTGCTATTGCAAAAATAATTGCAATTCCGAGATTTTAAAACCACGCGCTAAACGCATCGCTTGTGTATAAAAAGTGCTTTCTGAGGGCGTAATACCCTCGGTGGGTAAGACTTCCAAATAGTCCAAAATCGCGCTCACATCGCCCAAAGCCGCCATACTACGTAACTCTTCCAAAACTTGCGGGGCTACACTGTCAACCAATGCTTCATTCGTCTCAGTCATGACCGATAATGCAGATGAAGGAGGCGCTTGAAAACCATCTAGGCAATATTGATGGAGGCTTTCAGTGTCCCAACTAAGAATATCCAATGGCATTTCAAAGCTAAAATGGCTACCTCGTCCAATCTGGCTTTTCACGGTTAATTGTGCATCCATCAGTTTTAATAGTTTATGGGTAATAGCTAAACCCAAGCCCGTTCCTTTATGATATTTCTGTCCTTTGACTTGATGAAAGGGTAAGAAAATTTTCTCTAATTCCTGCTCTGCAATCCCTTCCCCTGTATCCTCAACGCTGACCGACAAGGTATGCTCACAATACGCTACAGACAGTTTTACACAGCCTTGTTCAGTAAATTTTAAAGCATTACTGAGTAAATTAAATAAGATTTGGCGCAGGCGTTTTTCATCTCCACGCACCACAGCGGGAAAGCTATGGCGTGTTTCACAAGATTTTGATTCATACGCGAATTCAATACATTTTTGTAGGGCTTGCTGAGAGAAAAAATGCGCCAGTTCTTGAAAGAAAGTTTGCAGAGCAAATTCTGAAGGATGTAATTCAATTTTACCCGCTTCAATTTTAGATAAATCTAATACATCATTAATCAACATTAATAAGTGCTGAGCATTGTGCTGAATCAAAGATAATTGTTCAGATAGGACTTCATCAAGCTGGGGTTCTTGTTGCAAAATATGCGCATATCCCAGAATACTATTCAGCGGTGTGCGTAATTCATGCCCCATATTCGCCAGAAAAGCTGTTTTAGCACGATTGGCTGCTTCGGCATCTTCTTTAGCTTGTTCTAACTCAGATTCAGCCTGCTTACGTCGAGTCACGTCAAAATGTAAACCACTGACTTTAGACACCCGTTGGTGTTCATCACGCAAAATCCAGGCTTGTGCCCGCACATGACGAATCGCACCAGAGGGCTGCACCACACGATATTCAATATCAAAAGAGGTTTTTTCGTTGAAAGCTTGTTGAATCTTAGGTTCAACAAGAAGTAAATCTTCAGGATGCACGCATTTCTGCCAAGCCTCATGAGTGCCACCAAATTCATCGGGTTGTAAACCAAAAATTTCCAAACTCCGTGCATCCCACACATTACTATTCAGCACTGCATCATATAAAAACTTACCCGCTCTGGTGGCATTTAAGGCGGATTGCAAATAGCGTTGATTTTCTTTCAAACTAGCTTCTAAATGTTTTTGTTGCGTTACATCTCGCCCTAGCACGACCAAACCTTTACGCTCACCCAATGCATCAAACAAAGGCATTCTATTCACTTCAAAGTAATGCATTTGGCCTTGTTCATCTTCAATGTGCTCTGCACTGGTACTCGCGCATTGATTGTCCCAGACCACTTCATCACTGAGAAAACAAGCTTGATGCTTCGCCCCATATTCAGGCTGCATATCTGCCAGTTCTAACTCCGTTTTGCCTTGCCAGGGCTGATGTTGCAAATCAAACCATTGCAAGCCCGCCGCATTCACAATTTGCCAACGGCCTTGCCCATCTTTGAGATAAACCGCATCCGGTATCGCTTCAATCAACATTGACAAACGTTTTTCACTGTCTTGTAAAGCCTGCAAGCCCTGATGCTGATCAATCGCAATGCTGGTCAAATTCAAAGCCGCTTGAACTAAATATTGTTCATCTTCAGAAGGTAAGCGTGAGGTGCGGTAATAAATGGCAAAGGTACCCAAGATTTGACCCGCACGAGAATAAATCGGCTCAGACCAGCAAGAGCGTAAAGGGGTTTTTTCCACTAATTCACGAAAATCACGCCAATACGGATGATTCAAAATATCCTCATTGATCACCCGCTCACCACGAAATATAGCGGTACCACAAGAACCCACTTCATCAGCAATCTTCACCCCATCTACCGCTTCACAATAAAAATCAGGCAAACTGGGGGCTGCTCCCACCGATAAGGTCTGATGCTCTGCGTCATATAACATCACAGAACACAACATTTCCTGATTAACAGACTCAATGAACTCCAGAATAGCGCATAAAATATCCGACAAAGGCTCATCTTGAGCGATCATCTCTAACACGCGACCCCGCCCTTTTTGCAACAAACGCACTTGATATTGCACCGTAATATCCTGAGCAATGCCTTGCACGGCTTCCACCTGCCCATCATCAGTAAAGACCGGAAACTCAGTGACTCGTATTCGCCTGCGCCCGCCTTTTTTATGACACAAATCTAATTCATAAGGCGGTGGCTTCTGTCCTTGCAAGGTATATTCAGTATATTTATCAGCGGCTAAATTGATCGGATCATCGGTCAAGTATTTAGAATAATGAAATAAAAATTCAGCTTGAGAATACCCCAACACCTGCTTAATCGAAGGACTAATATAAGTAAACACCCCATCCGCATCATGTCGATAAAAAAAATACTCATGACTTAACGATTCAATCAAATGACGATATTTCTCTTCACTATGACGCAATGCCTGCTCAGTTTCTCGCATTTGCGTCACATCCAAACAACTCCCCACCAACTGCCCCAATTGTCCGTTTGCATCAAATACCGCCGTACTGCGATCCAGCCAATAACGCCAAGCACCATCCTTGCTGCGGATGCGATATTCGATATGTAGCGTGTCACCACCATCCCGCTGATGCACCGACCAGTGATGAAAATGCCCCCTATCTTCAGGATGAATACGCGCCTGCCAAGCCGTCAGCGTATGCGGAAACTCTTCTGGGGCAAACCCCAATGCTTGGTCAATCTCCCCAAACCACAACACATTATCTGAGTGAATCCCCCACTCATATAAAAAATCACTCGCCGCCTCAGCCATCAAACGAAAACGAACCTCGCTGGCACGACACGCTGTTGTACGTTGCTTAACACGCTCGTCAAGCAACGCATACGCTGTATGCAAAGCCTCCTCAGTGCGTTGTCGCTGCCAAATATTCACGGCTAAAAACACTAACAACAGGCTGCACAACACACTCAGAAAAACTAAAGAGAGAGCTACCATTAAGGGATCATTCATGATGTTTAGTGAGAAAGCCCACGGGCTTCCCCATCCGTTGCGGAGATTTGAAAAATAATGACGAGATATTACACGAAAGGACAGGCATTTACGTCATAGCCCCATAGAACTATCACGACCGACAGTACACGGAATCACACATCAGATGCACACAGCGTGTAATAGACTTGCCCGGGCTTAAAACACCGACTGCAAAACAGCAGATATGGGCGGTTTTCCTCGCTCCTTTTCGTGATACGAATCCCTATGCTTTTCATACGAACGAAAAAAAACGGAAAACCTGACCAAAAGGGCAGATTTACAGCCGATTATCCCGTTTTCGTATAGGTTCTTAAGCCCGGACAAGTCTAATGAACAAAAATCCCCCATTTTTTCCAAGCGATGTAAACCTAAAATGTGGAGCCTTTACGTAACGAGAGTGATTTGGCGAGGATACAAGAAAGAGCCATCAATCAGTAGTCCGTGAGAGATAACACCGCTAGCCAACAGATATTTAAAATGAAAATGACTAGGCTCATTTGACATTTGGAGGCTGGCGGCTTTTAGCCCTTTCCATGCTGACTATAGCTATATTATACCATATGTGTAATAATTATAATTTAACTTCCATTAATAAACCAGGCTAAATAACTTTAAAGAATGACTATGAAAGACGCACTCTTATCTCTCATCAATTCAGGAAAGCCATTAGAAATAAAAAGAGCTATGGCTGTTCGTATGTCTATACGTGGATATAGCCGTGCAGACATTGCAGAAGAACTGGGTGTCAGTGTCCAGTTTATAGATAAGTGGAAGCCCATTTATTTTGAACAAGGTGCAGAAGGACTGAAGTTGAAATACAAAGGATCGGAAGGTTATCTGTCAAAGCAAGAACGTCAATCTATCATTAAATATATACAATCTAATGAGACGATAACCAGCAGCGAATTAAAAGACTACATAAAAGCTCAATATGGTGTTGAATATAACTCCCCAAAATCGTATACAGACTTTCTGCATCAAGCGAATTTTAGTTATAAAAAGACACAAAAAGTCAACCCAAAAGGTCAGCCAGAACAGATCGATGCTAAAAAAAAAGACATCCAAACACTGATTAATGACAATAAAGAAGATATAGAAAATGGTCATTTAATCATATGGATGGAGGATGAATATCATCAACTATGGGGAGATGCTTGTGGGTTTGTTTGGGGTAAAAAAGGAGAACGTTTAGAAGTTCCGATGACAAATTTTCGCAAGAAACAAACAGGGTATGGTGCAGTCAATTGTTATACCGGAGAATTTATTCTTGGTGATTATGAGTCAGGTAGAACAGAATTTACTATTAAGTTTGTTAAAAGCATACTGGAAAAGTATCCTTTATCAAGACACGTCTTTATATGGGATGGCGCATCTTGCCATATATCAAATGAGTTCAAGGATTATTTAAAATCAATAAATGATGAATTATCAGAAGAAGAATGGAAAATAAAATGTATTAAGTTTGCACCCAATGCACCGCAGCAAAATCCTGTGGAAGATATTTGGTTATATGGAAAAAACTGGGTGAGGAAAAATTTTAAGTTTATTGAGACATTTGATGATGCAGTTCAAATTTTTAGAGATTGTTTGTCAGGTGAATACTTTCAGTTTGATAAATTAAAAAGTTATATGATTTTATGAATGATGTATTTTAGCTATATAGGGACAATATTTCAGTTGTACTGGAGCATCGTGGTTAAGACCTGACAGGTTTTGGAAACCTGTCAGGTCTGTCGTACAACTGACTTATGTTCTCTATATGTTATTTTTTTCCACCAACGAAATAAGCAATAAAACACCTCATGCTCTTATTAAACAGGTTGCAAGGGGTGTTCATTGACTGCAAAGGTGTGGATTTTGGCAAGAAAGACGAGCTTTCTTAAAAGAAGGTTGATGATTTTTTACCACATCAAATCATCAGGTATTTTGTAATCAGCATATAGATCGTCATTATCTGTATTTTGTTCCGCACTATGTTGAATCACAACATTGGCATCACGGGCACGAATTTTTTCTGCAACATCAGGTTTGACCACTTCATATTGATCATCACATTTCACAATGTATAACTTGTCCTGGCTTAATTGCTCCAAAATAACTTGTGAAACATATAATTGCTTCACCACTTTACCATCCACAAAATGATAATTGAATTCACCATCAATATTTGTTTGTCGATTTTGTGCAATTAACTGTCGAATTTGCGCATTGACCGCTTTTGCCTGAGCTTGTTCTTGTTTTTGCTGGTTTAACAGCCGATCCTGCTCAACTCTTTCTGCCTGAAGTTGCGCCGCCTGTTGTTTCACAACATCGCTCGTTTTGGTTTGCTGGGTTTTGTTTTTCTTACGTTGTTCCTGTTTGAGTTTTTTAACCTTCTTTTGATCCGTTAAACCCAGTTTCAAAAACTGATCTTGAAATGTATTACCCATATTTAACACCCCTTTTTGTTCATTGAATTTAAGCCGTGGTTATTGTGTTTCTCGTGTGATTCAGCAACAAGATAATTCTGTTGCAATTGAAATGTTCAAGCAGGATTAACCGCTCTAAACGTGAAAAAAGTGGTATTGGCATTAATAATGTCAACAGAGCCTAAGCTATTGAGAGTATCTATATACCAAGTAGAAGGATAGGTCACTAAAATCTCCGCAATTTTTTCACGTTTTCGTTTTATTTCAGCTTCTGATACGCCATTGGCGCATTTCATGTCGTAATATAGCAAAATTATATCAGTTGTTAAGACTGCCAGTCCTTTAAGGACTGGCGGTCTTGGGTTTGGCTCTATCACAAGCCTATAAATGATATACTTTAGCTATAGAGTTCATGGGTAAAATCACTGGTCGATACTTTGTCGGTAAGCCTCACGTTCATGAATGAAATGCAATGTCCAAATGAAATGCAATGTCCAATTGTTTATCACATAATCAAACGGGGCATGTTGTTCTGGAAATTGTTCAGAATGAATTAAGGTGGCTTTATTGAAAAACTGGGCTAACATGTCTGCTGAAGATTCAACGCCATACAGATTGGTGTAGCCCATTTGGTGTAATTGTCTGAGAGTTTCTCCCAAAACACTGCCGATATCAATAATCTTAGTGTTGTGATTGTTGTGCATAGATTTCTTGTACTTCAATCCCTGTATAACTCGCTGCACCATAACAAGAACCTAAATCAAGAACATGCTTATCTTTGACTACATCTGCGGGCAATAACACACTGAATTTAGTTTCAAGAAAAGATTTACTGACAGGATTAAATCCCCGATTACGTCGATTATCTTCTGTATAAAAAGCAGGGAAATCATCAAAAGCTAATTTATTCATTTATATTTTCAATATTCTCTATCGGGTCAAGATTTTTTAATGCGATTTCTCTAACGAGTTAATCACACTTTCTGGCACACGCCATAAGAAAAACAATAAAACAAATGCCAACCCAAGTAGCATAGATTGTAGCCAAGGGTGTCCACTTAAGATGCTAATAGATAGAGAAAACATCACGACAATCATCCAGGTTGCACGTTTTTTTGTCGAGCGCAATATAGTCTGTTGTTTTTCCCAACGCTGTAAATCATCGCCAATCCAGCGATTATTTAACAAAGCCTGATGAAACCGGGGCGAGCTTTTAGCAAAACAAGCCGCCGCTAAAATCATAAACGGTGTAGTTGGCAAAATAGGCAGAACGACACCCAGTAAACCCACTAAGAAAAGGACGCTTCCTAAGATTAGATACAGTGGGCGCTTAATGATATGAAACAAATTAAATCAACCTTTTGCAGATTTCTTTATAGAACTGATTTGAAATACACAAAACATCAGCTTTTTTTACGTTTATTTGTCTCGCTCAGAACCGAACGGTAAAAACGTCCCAGGTTGCGATCCTTGGCTCTTTTTTCCGCCAAGCTTGCGTTATTAAAGGCTTGTTCATCTTTGATTTTTAAGTAATTAGTCAATCTTCGTGGCTCAAGTTCCCCCGTCTCTATGGCTGCCTTAACGGCGCATCCTGGTTCGCTCTGATGCTGGCAATCAGAAAATTGACAATTGACCGCTAATTCATGAATTTCAGAAAAAGTATCTTTAACGCCTTGCTCGCAATCTGTGAGTTGCAACTCTCGCATACCGGGGGTATCCAGTAGTAAAGCACCATCGGGCATCAGGTGTAAAGAACGATGCGTGGTGGTGTGTCGTCCTTTGCCATCATGACTGCGAATGGTAGCTGTAGCCTGAATATCATCCCCCATCAATGTATTGACCAAAGTGGATTTCCCCACGCCCGATGATCCCAGAAAAGCAATAGTTTGCCCTATTCCGCACCAGGGTTTTAAAACCTCAACGCTCTGTGCATCAAGTGCATTGAGTTTTTCAACTAATAACATGGGATTTGATACTTTTAGGGATTCAATATAATCATCTGGATTGTCACAACAATCTAGTTTGGTCATGACCACAATGGCATCAACGCCCGCTTCATTGGTTAATCCCAAATAGCGTTCAACCCGGTTCAGATTAAAATCTTGATTCAATGAACAGACAATAAAAACAGTATCCACATTAGCCGCCATTAATTGTCGATCTGATTTTCCACCCACTATTTTGCGAGAAAATAAAGAATGTCGTTCCAATAGTTTTATAAATTGCTGCTGCTTATCCACTAAAACCCAATCCCCTACGGTCATTTTAGGTAAATAGGGATTGATTTCGAGTGCTAGATCACCTGATTCTGATATTAAACGATAAATAGAACGATGATGAGCCATCACCCGTGCTGGAATATGGTCTTCCCCTTCTTGAAGAGACATTTGCTGCTGGAAAAAAGGCTTCCATCCCAATTGGGATAAAGAAATAGAATGATTCATAGTAATCCTGGATGCCATCAAGCCTGCACAATGAAGCTAGTAGCATTTGATATAAGATCAAGAATGGTAGAGTGAGAAAAATCCCGCCTCGTCATATCTTAAAATAAAATGAATTAACATCGGGTTTTGCCCACCAGAAGGTTATTAGACTTGTTGCGCGGGGAAGGTATCGTAGCGAAAAGGCGTGGTTTTGAGGTTGTTTTTCCGGTTTTTTGAAACGAATAGTAGGCTATTTACTGAGAAAAAACGGAACAACAGGCCAAAATCCACGCCTTTGCAGCCCTTGCAACAAATCTATTTAATTATATCAGCCGTAGGATGGGTAGAGGCGCAGAAGGTATAGAGTTTCGGCGTGGGACAGTATTGTGATTAAAAAAAAATTCATGGGTACGCCTCTACCCATCCTACGCGGACTCGTCACGCACTGAGTTGATAACCTCCCTTAAACCCTGCAAACCCTCCTCGTGCTGCTTTGCATAACGCATCAAATCCAGGCTGCGTTGCGTTTGCGTGACACCCTCGCGCATATTCTCTGGCTTCATGTCGTACTTAAAACAGACCTCCTCGAACTGCGTTTTCAATAACGTTTTCAACACCGCCAGCATATTTGATGTGTCATCCACACGAATACCGCTCAAAAGCGTCTGCACAGAAAAACCTTGTCCCAACTCGCCGACAAAAATCTCCGTTCTGCCATTCTCTTCATGCCCCAGCAAATTTTTATAACTCACCGTATGCTCTGGAAACCCCGGCAACGGAATCAACTCCGCGATCCCCAACTTGTCCACCTCAAAGCTGTGATGAATCTCCCACAGGGTTTTACGGATGATGGCGAAATAATCGCGGCGGCGGCTGCCGTTCACGAGCACTTCGATACGCTTGTTTTTCTTGTCAGCCCGCACCACCGCTTCCGCGTTGCAAGTGTCGTCTTGCAGCACCACGCCGGAGCGCCATTGCAGATTGTCTTTGATGTCCTGATGGCGTTTGACGATAAAGCGCGGCATCACCGCACGGGGCATGAATTTATACTGGAACACAAAGCGCAACGCTCCATCCTCAACAAAGGAAAAGTGGCTTTCCTGCACGGGCAGCAGGTCGGGCACCAGCAGTTGTGACTTGTTCAGCGAATAACACAACTCAAATTCTTTCATCAAATTCAGGATATAACCGTGCCTATTGCACGGATATTCAAACATCCCTTGTTTCGGCGGCTTCAACATCTCCGGCAGTGTCTTGCGGCTGAGCACGCCTTTCGCCTCCGACAACGACTTGTGGGTGATGATGCGATACACCGCCTCGGTGATCCAGGTCGGCTCCAGCACATACATATCGCGCAGTTCCTCACTGTCAAAATGCACCGCCGTGCCCAAATCATTTAAATACCGCACCAGCGTGTCCTGGGCGGTTTCGTCCGTGACCCTGTGCTGTTCGCACAAAGCCGTGTAGGAGACATAACTAATAAACGGTGATTTTTTCTCGGTCAAAGCCTGTTT
Organism: Thiotrichales bacterium; assembly: GCA_016744475.1. Classification (GTDB taxonomy): domain Bacteria; phylum Pseudomonadota; class Gammaproteobacteria; order Beggiatoales; family Beggiatoaceae; genus BB31. Next base: position 71,170 of record JADGEH010000014.1, read on the forward strand.
CACCTCAAACCAGCTTTGTGGCCAGGTGCTACTCAGCATCTCCACCTTATCCAGCGCCGCGTACATTGCCTTGCGCAAATCCGCTATGCCTGTCCGGCTTTTGCAGGAAATGCGGAAAAAGCCCTGAATGCTGGGATACTTGCGCTGCAAATCAATCCGATTGACCTCGAAGCTGGCGTTTTGGTCGGCCTTGTTCAGCACCACTAGCACTGGCGAATCTCCGCCCAAAGTTTGGATATAATCCAGCCAGTATTCCGGTTCCTCCTCCCTGCGCCCGTCCAGCACCAGAATGTACAGACTACGTTTGGAGAGAAAAAACTGGTGGGTGTGATGCATGATTTCCTGGCCGCCGAAATCGCAGAAATTTAGTGTTACCTCGCGCTTTTTCACCGTCACCGGACACGGCCTGATATTAATGCCGTGGGTTTGGAACTCGCTCCAGCCCTGTTAAGGTGATTCAATTTCATTAAGATAGTAGTTTTGCAGTAGAAACATGAGGCTTTCCTTTGTGTTCATTTTTTGGAGGTGGTGGCTTTT
>JADGEH010000113.1 GCA_016744475.1 Thiotrichales bacterium
TACCCCCGCAAAACAAGCTAATTTGGCTGTTGGCATGGTATCTCCCTGATTTATTGAAATCAGGGAATATTAACAGAGCTTCATATGAGGTAGCCCTGCCTTTGCGCCACGTTTGAGTTGACATCACCGAGGAAAAGCGTGACATTTTCGTTCGCTTTACACTGTGTGCGTAAACACCTAAAACAATAAAATCCGCATTTAACCGCCATCTGGGAGACCCCATGCCGTCTCTGCCCTCTGCTTCACATCCCGTTTCGCCTTTACGCGCCTTTCAGCCGGAGCATATCGGCGGTGCTTTGCCGCATTATTGGCACCGTCGCGTGCTGGATACGCTGGAACAAGGCTTGCGCTCATTTCTCCAAACGCCCAACGCAAATCCCAACGCAGAGCGCCAGATTTTCATCATTGAATCCTGTAGCGTGGCGGCACCCGTGTGGCGACCGCTGGCGCGACAACTGGCTCAGCGCTTAGTGCAGCGACAATTGCCCGTGCGCTTTATGCAGTGTCGGAATGTGCCGGAAAATCGCTTATTGGGAGAATGGTACGAACGGCGCGATCAAGTGCTGATTCTGGTGTTTGGCGACAGTCAGCGGATTCAAACCCGCGCCCAACAACAAGCCATCAAAGTCTTACGCGATTGGCCGCAACTGCTGTGGTTTGAACTGCGCGACCCACGGGCTTGGGATGTCCGTACCTGGTGGTTGTTGCGAGCGGGCTTGCGCGTGTATCCCGCACAAGCACAAGCCGTCGTCATCGCTTGCCAGGATTTGTGGCGCGAGAAAAAACCCGGTTATAGCGCAGAACAACTACGCATTCTCAAACAACGTCGCCAGCCGCCGCCGCTGCCGGAACGCATGACACGCATTCTGGGCGACGCTCTGCCATGGGCACAAGCCTGCGCCATGTTGCCGCCGCCCTTCGGCTTAGGCTTAGCTGAACACCTGCGCCAGGTGTGTTTTCCGCATTTATCCGTATACGCGGTGGAACGCCTGCGCAGCTTGCCAGACATTGCTCGCCACGATGAAGCGCTGTATTTTTCGCCACGTTTACTCGCCCTATTACGTAGCGGTTTTGCGCAACAAAAACTCGCTCAACAAGAAGCCGTATTAGGTTTTTTACAACAGTGCGTTTTGCAAGCACAGCCCGCAGCAGAAGGGCTGGCACATCTCGAATGGCAATGGTATCGAGCGCGTTTACAACTAGACATTGCTCCCGAAGCTGCCTTGCCTGCATTGGCAGAACTGGCACAAGATGAGCGCCTAAAAAATCTCATCGAACAAGATTTAGCTCAACTCACACTCCCGACTCAATCCCCCGCCGACTTGCCACAACAACGCATTCCGCTGCGACAAGTCCCGCACAGCCGCCAAGCCCTGCGCTTATTGCAACAATTTGCCCCCGATTGCAGCGTAGACAACGAACATCCACACCCCTTGCAGCACTGGCAAGATAGCTGGCGACAAGCCCGCCAACGCCTCACCATGATCGCTGCGTTCTCGCATGATGGACGCTGGGTAGCGACGGGCGCTGTGAATAATGCTTTGATGCTGTGGGATAGCCAAGAACAAAAAGAATATAATTTATATCATCATGACTGGTTTATTGTCGCAGAAGACGACACCAGCAGTTGGTGGCAACAATTTTCTCATCGCACCTATTGTGGACAATTGCTCCTTAGTTTTTCACCTGATAATCAATGCCTTGCCACCGCTTTGCGCGATAACACCGTGCGTATCTGGAGTGTCTCAAACCAACAACAAATCTATATCCTAAAAAATCACAACCTGCCCTTGCGGGCTTTATTATTCATGCCCGACAGCCAATGTTTGCTCGGTATCACCTCTCGCGGAGCTGTCTGGGATTTAGCCCGAGGCGAAGCGCTGTATACATTGCACGGCAGCCCGCGTTTCATCAATCATGCCGCCCTGTCGCCCGACGGCTTACTCTTAGTCACCGCCCACACCGATGGTTATTTACGCTATTGGCACAGCCACAGCGGTGCCGCCCTGCAATGCTTTCGAGCCGACCCGCAAGCCATCCAATCCGTCACCTTTAGCCCCGACGGACAATACTTGTTATGCACCACCCACAACACTGCCAAGCTCTGGGAAGTCCAAAGCGGGCAACTCAAACAAGCCTTTAACGGGCACACCGCACTGCTTAATGAAGCCACCTTTTCACCCGACAGCGCTTGGCTCGTCACCGCCAGCCAAGACAAAACCGCCCGCATCTGGAACTTAAGCACCGGGCAAGTCCAGCAAACCCTCAAACACAGCGCCGCGATTCTAGGCGCTCAGTTTTCGCCCGATGCGCAACAAATTGCTATGGTGGCGAATGATTTAAGTATTCAGACATATAGTCGGGATTAGTCGGCTGGTTGCCCTAGCAATACAATGCAAAAGCTTGGTTAAGTTTTTATCATTTAGGCTTTCTGCACAACGAATCAATAATATATAGAGATATTAACTGAGTTGTACGATACACTTTTTTCTAACGCTCAATTTTTCAGCTCTCATATCAATCTAGCTCAGTACAACTGAATTAATATTCCTATATATAGCCTGACGGTTTTAGTCTTTCTCATGCCCCTTTGGAAAACATTCGGCGCATGACGGCAAAGCCTTATGCGTCCTATGAGCTATCTTGCTTTGCATGACGACTCACGAGTAATGGAATGCCTTTTTTGATCCAAAATTCTGGGCTAATGCCACCACTTGACATGCCATGACTCTTAGAGCCTATACGAAGATGGGGAATCGAAGCGAAAATTAGCTATTTTGAGGCAGGTTTTTCGGTTTTTTAAGGCGAATAGCGAGCTATTTGTTGATAAAAAGCGGAAAACCTGACCAAAAGGGCGGGTTTGCAGCCGATTATCCCGTTTTCGTATAGGCTCTTAAGCCTTTCCACTTCAAAATGCTGTTCATGGATCATTGGATGCCCCGTTGATGCTACATATTCTTTTTCAATTAATGCCTTAAGTTGTTCTGGTGTTTCTGGCATTTCGGTATTTTTGAAACGATCTTTTAACTCACGCCATAGAAAGGGGTCTCCTCGCAAACCCCATTGCATAGGTTCTTCCTCAAATATTTCTGACACCTTCATTTTCTTTTCTCCTCCTCATGCCCGCTCACCATTCCACCACGACCATCACGCTGTCGGTATACACACCTTCTGGCGGCATGCGCTGTGCGGGCACATAGGCATAAATGGGATGTTCGCTGTTGCTGGCTGATAAGGCTTGCATGCCTTGTGTACCGTCTCCCCATAATTGGCTAAAACCGACATCTTGGTACAGGTGATACGTCAACCGATGGCCTAAGCCATTGGATACCGCCTGTGCAGCAAATTGCCCGTCGGCATATAACCCCGCATCTCAGCTAATTTTGACGCGGCGGGTGCAATGATCTAGCAGCACAGCACCTCGTGCTGTCTAACTCGTTCCCATGCACCGCATCATTGCCATTCAGCACGGTAGGATGGGTAGAGGCGCGCCCGTGAACTTCATTTTAACTACATACTTTCCCGCGCCGAAACCCATCATTGAGCGACCATTTAAACACCATCATCACCTCAAAATGATGGGTTTCGCTCCGCTCTACCCATCCTACATTCACAGCCGCCCAAACACATAATCCAAATCAAACTCAATTTCTGTAAATGGTTCAATGCGGAATTTCCCACTCTTTTCACAAGATTCAATCACCGCATACTTACCTTCAACCAATTTGTAAGCCATCGAGGCTTCATCTTCCGGCCAAATAATCCAGTAATACGGCACGGCATACGTCATCAACACATTAAAATTGCGCAAAGTGTCTTTCTTTTCATGTCCGCTAGAGACAATTTCACATACCCAGTCAGGCGTGACTTGCATAATGCCTTTAGGTCTTTCAGGCACACGTTCCTTGCGCCAGCCTGCTATATCGTGACTTGGGCATTGATGTTCGTTATAACGCACACTGACTTCCGTCGAAAACCACCAACCGCCTGAACCACTTTTACGCCGCAACGGGCTGAGTAGTCCGCACATATCGCCTTGCACCGCACCATGTTCCATTTTAGCCATCGGGCGTTTGACGACTTCACCGTTAATCAATTCCAGTCGTTCATCTTCAGACACAGTCCAAGCGGCTTCGAGATCGTCAACGGTTTTGAGTTTAAGTGCTTCCATGAGATTTCCTTAATTGCGGTTTTTATCAACGTATCTTATTGTATTGGTTTTGAAACACAGTTTAATCATAGCTGATTGGCAACACAAAACTAAAGGCTAAAGCTCTCGCTTTAGCACACCGAGGACGCCCCATGAAACACCTGCTCTATCTCACTCTCAGCTTTTTCCTCACCACCCCAGTCTGGAGCTACGAGACGCAACTCTTAGAACTCAGCAACGCCGCCCGTGCTAAAGCGGGCTTGCCTGCTTTGTGCTTGTCCGCACCCTTGCAGCAAGCCGCACAGGCTCATGCACAGGACATGGCGCGAAATAATTACTTCAGCCACATAGGGCGCAATGGTTCGGATGTCGGTAGTCGCGCTCAGGCAGCGGGCTATGCCTATCAATTCATTGGCGAAAACATCGCAGCAGGATACGACAATGCGCCCGCGACGTTTCAGACGTGGATGGATAGCCCTGCGCATCAAGCCAATATCCTCAGCCCTGATTTCAGCGAAGTCGGCTTTGCGTATATGGGACATCCTGACAGTGATTATCAGGATTATTGGGTGCAAGTGTTGGGTAAACCTTTGAGTGCGCAGAGCGCAGACGGTTCATGTGGCGCGGAGCGCCCGCACGAGAGCTTGAAGCGCTCGCACGAGAGTACTCCTCGCCCGCACGAGAATACACTCAGCAGCCGCAACGCTGCGCCTGTGATTACCGCCATTACGCCTGCGGTGTTGCAACCCAAACCCGCAGGGCAACGGCAATGGCTGACGATTGCAGGGCAGAACTTTGGCAAAGATGCGCGTTTAGAATTAAGCGTAGGCAGCAACACTTTCAGAAACCGTGTGCCTTTATCCATCACACCCACCGAATTGCGCTATAAAATCAATGTCGGCTTAATGGAAACCGAATGGCAAGTGCGCGTCAGCAGTGGTGGACAATTTTCCAATCCCTATCGTTTCAAAGTCAGCCAAAACGCCGCATCCGCCCCCACGCCTGTTGCCAATAACACGGCGAGTAGCACAGCCGACATCGCCCAATGCGAGCAACATTTTCGCGCTTTTCACCTCACTCAAGGCAGCGGCGAAACCGCCTTAAGCTGCTACCAAAACATCCTGCAACGCGAACCCAACAACCAACAAGCAAAATTCGGCTTAGAAAAAATCGAAATCTACTACTTCGCCCGTATCAAAGCCGCCTCTGACAAAGGCTTATGGGAAGAAGCGCAAATTTACATGAACCGTTTACACCGCGTGAATCCCAACTCGCCGTATCTCAGCGTATTCGCCGTCAGTTATCCGATTGCCACACCCAACCAACCCGCGCCTGCCGCGCCCACAGGCATTATCGAAAACCAACAACAAACGCCGTATTACGCGCTGATCAAACAAGCTGCCGACACCCACCGCATCCCTGTCGCCTTCATCCAATCCGTGATTGAAGTCGAATCGTCTTACGATCCCAACGCCACTTCTTACGCAGGCGCAATGGGCTTGATGCAACTCATGCCCGCCACCGCCGAGCGCTTCGGTGTGCGCAATGCCTACGACCCAGCACAAAATATCAACGGCGGCGTGACTTATCTGCGCCAATTGTGGGACTTATTCGACGGCAACCTAGAACTGGTACTCGCCGCCTACAACTCAGGCGAAGGCAATGTACGTAAATACGGCAACACTGTGCCGCCCTCGACTCGTGACTATGTGACGCGCATTATGAACTTGTATAATGAGCGTAAACGCGGTTGATGATTTTTCTCGCAAGAGGACTGTGAACTTATAATGTATTGAGTGGAGGTTTTGCGTTCCCTGAGCATGTCGAAGGGAATGCAAAACCTTCACTCAAAAGGAGAAGACTTATGTGGACGTTGCGTATTTTAGTGCTATTACTCATCAGCTTAACTGCGGCTGAATTGTCAGCGCAAGAACGGTATGCCTTGTTGATTGGCAACACCCAATATAACTCAGAGTTTGGCGATTTAGGCAGCCCCAGAAACGATGTTGAAGCACTGGCTAAAGTACTGCGCGAGTACAACTTTCAAGTTTATCCCCATCATGACTTAACCCATCGAGCAATGAGCAATGCAGTAGGGCGTTTTGCACAGCGTTTAAGCAAAGGCGACGTGGCTTTGTTTTATTACGCAGGTCATGCGTTGCAAGATGACAATGAATACAACTGGTTGGTTCCTGTTAAAACCCATATTGGTTTTCAAGGCGAACTCAATAGCAAAGCCAATAATGCACAAGACATTCTTAATGAACTGAACCGTGCGACTCAAGGTGAAGGATTGACCTTAATGCTGCTGGATGCTTGCCGTGATTATCCGCTGCCTGTCCAACTGGCTTCGCGCAGTATGAATCGCGGTGGTTTGGCTTCCATGAATGCTAATGCTAAAGGGACATTTATTAGTTTTGCCGCAGCTCCTGGGAAGAAAGTACCCGATAAGGGGCGTGATGGACACAGTGCTTATGTGACTGGTTTGATTAAAGCGATTCGTCAGCATTCAGATAAAACGGTGGAACAAATGTTTAAGCGTTTGCAAGAATCTGTTTTGCAAGAAAGTGGGGGAGGGCAGGAGCCTTGGACTCGTGGATTGTTGTCTGGAGATTTTTGTTTTAACCCGAGGGGCTGTGCAAAGCTACAATGGAAACAAGTTATGAGTAACCCAACTCAAGTAAATTTACAGCAGTTTTTACAAGATTATCCAAATAGTGATTTTGCAGAAGCGGCAAAATTATTACTAAAACACACACAAAATACTGACGAAATTAAAACCGCCCGCTTAATAATTCGCTCTAATCTACATGATGATGAAGTATTTATTAATGATAAAAAATATGGAACAACACCTATAGAGTTAGAACTTCCATTAGGTGAATATCGTATACAGGTTACTAAAACAGGATTTAAAGAGTATACGTATAGGCTTGATTTAAAAAAGGATGAAGAAATTAAGGCATTATTGGATAACAGTGTAAAATTTTCCCATCCTTTTTGGATATTCACTCTTTTGGTATTACTACTGTTTGCCAAACCGTTTAAAAGAATAAAATCTTTGCCTAAATTACCAAAGTAAATTAAAGCACGGTAGGGGGCATAAGCGATAGGAGACTGTGAAAGTATTCAATTTTTCTGGGGGCTGTAACTAAGAATCAATAAGTTACGCGCAAAAAATCACTCGTGAGTCGGGGTTTGTAACCTCGACCCAAATGTTTTGACTAACTTCAAAATTACTTGAAAGGTTCGGGTACAGCTCAGCACGATAGGATGGCTAGAGGTGTGCCCATGAGCTTTTTTTAACCGTGGTGTCTCGCATCGTTTAAGAGGTGTTCACGGGCATCCTTGCCCTTAGAACTTATTAAGTGGGCGCGAGACGCTATTCTGGTGCCCCGACACGTCCGGTATCACCCAGTCACCTTCGCACTGCGCTGCTACGGTACTTCCTTTCCCCATGACTATACGGCTAATACATTGTGTCTTGGCAACACCCGCGATGCGAACCAAAACCCTTCGCATCGCTGGTGCCACCGTCCAAAATGATGCCTTGTCGCGGGCTACTCGACCCCGGCTGCGCCTCTCCCTGTCTCGCAGCGGTCGATCTAAAATCTCCTGCATATCTTGCAAGCGTAAAATACCTTGGGCGTGAAATAGCTTATGGCTGTTGAGTAATTGATAAATGTCCGTTGTCACCCATTCAGGATTCAAGACACTGAGTTCCTGCAAACGCGGATCATCGAGAAAATTTAATGCAATGCCTAAATCATGCAAAAAGCCAATCAGAATTTTTTGATCGCGTTGATCCGTGACTTGCTGTTTTGAACAGCGCCGTTGGTAATCTTCATAACTGATGTAATCTTGCTCTAAATTCGCTAATTGTCGTTTGACTGCAAACCAAGCGGCAGGAAAGGGATCAAACACATGCGGCATATCAGCAACGCAATCGTGAATCAGTTGTAAGAGCGTATCCAGATGTCGGTTTGCTTTACATGAAATGCTCACAAAACCGCGAATGGCGGGGTATTTGTCTTGTAAAAAACGCTGATTAACATCTAAAGGCTGGGCATCAATTTTATTGATCACCACAATCACGGGCGAGTCGCCACCAAAGCTGTGAATCAGTTTTAACCAATATTCCAAACGTCCTTCGCTTGCGCCTTGTCGGGCATCAATCAAGACTAAATACAGGCTACGTTTGGTGAGAAAAAATTGATGGGTGGCATGCATGATTTCTTGCCCACCAAAATCCCAAATATGCAAGGTGACTGTTTGCTCTGTTTGTTTTTTTTTGACTGTCAATGACCAAGACTCAATATTAATGCCCTCGGTTTTGCTTTCTTGCTCGTCAAATTCATCATCAATCAAGCGTTTTAATAAAGACGTTTTACCCACCGCACCTTGCCCCACAATCAACATTTTAGCTTCATTTAAAGGTCTTTGGTGCGCTTGAGTTTGCAAGTAATAACGGATGATTTCTGTGGGCTGTTTGTGCTTTTCGAGGATTTCTGGCGGGATGTCGAGCAGATTATTTTCTAAATGCAAACCTAGCCAAGCGTGAGTTTTGTTCCCGATATTCTTTTCCATCGCTTCGGCTAATGGCAGCATCTTGGGCGGCAGGCTGCTCAATTGGTTTCTTCTCAAATCGAGGGTTTGTAGGCTTTGCAGGGTGGCTATCTCGGGTGGCAGACTGCTCAATTGATTGCCCTCTAAGTCAAGATGTTGCAGGCTTTGTAGGGCGGCTATCTCGGGCGGCAGGCTACTCAATCGATTTCCATCTAAACGAAGTGTTTGCAGGCTTTGTAGGGCGGCTATCTCGGGCGGCAGGCTACTCAATCGATTTCCATCTAAACGAAGTGTTTGCAGGCTTTGTAGGGCGGCTATCTCGGGCGGCAGGCTACTCAATTGATTGCTATATAAACGAAGTGTTTGCAGGTTTTGCAGGGCGGCTATCTCGGGCGGCAGGTGGCTCAATTGATTGCTTGTCAAATCGAGGGCTTTCAGGCTTTGCAAGGCAGCTATCTCGGGTGGTAGGTTGCTCAATTGATTGTTGTCTAAACGAAGTCTTTGCAGGTTTTGCAGGGCGGTTATCTCGGATGGCAGGCGGTTCAATTGATTGTGGTTTAAACGAAGTTCTCGCAGGCTTTGCAGGGCGGCTATTTCGGGCGGCAGGCTGTCTATGTTTTGACGGGATAAATTAAGTGTTGCCCAGTCTTCTTGCGCGGCTTGTTTAATTTTGGCTTTGAGTTCATCTTGTGTCATGACTGGGTTTCACGTTTTTGTGGTTTAGTGCGTAGGATGGGCAAAGCGCAGCGTGCCCATCATTGTTTTACCCGCACGAGGGATGATGAGCACGCTCTGCTTTGCTCATCCTACATACTCCGCGTTCGCGCCGCAAAAAGACGCGGCGCAAACCCTACATGGCTCATGATGGAATGGCGGAACCCAACTTTTCGGTTCCGATGTTGTTGGGCTTCCTGCGTCAGCCTAACCTACGGCTCTGTCGGGTTACACTGCGCTCACCCGACCTACGCAACTATCCCTCCATGTTCACGGCGCAAACCACTTCACTTTATTACCCAGCACTTAGCGATCTACTTCGGGTGGGCACGCATCTAAAGAAAACATGATTTGTGCAACATCTTCTAAACGCGCCCCTTTGCACAGGTTTTCCAACACTTGCACGGCGTGCATACTGGAGGCACCGCGTACATGCACGCGCCAGGGCTTGCTGCCGCCATCCGATACTGCATAAAACCCTAATTCACCTTTGGACGATTCGGTACGCGCATAAGCGCTGCCTTTGGGAATATTCCAGGCCAGCGGATTGGGCAAGGGGCAGCGAATCGGGCCTGTGATGGAGGGCAAGCGCTCAAGGACTTGGCGCACAATGCGGAAGGATTGTAGAAGTTCGCTGCGACGTACCAAAGTGCGGGCATAAATATCACCTTCGGTGTCGGTGGGGATGTCAAATTCCAGTTGATCGTACACCAGGTAGGGATCGTCGCGGCGCAAGTCAAAGGGTAAGCCGCAAGCGCGTAAGTTGGGCCCTGTCACCCCCCAAGCCAGTGCTTGTTCTGGAGTCATTTTGCCGATGCCTTGCGAGCGACGCATGAACACGGGGTTGTCGAAAAATAGATCATCGTATTCCGGCAAGCGGGTTTCGATGTCGTCTAACACGGCGGCGATGCGCTCTAAAACGCCGTCGGGTAAATCTCGCCGCACGCCGCCGGGGGTGATGTACATGTGGTAAACACGCCCACCGGTGATTTCTTCAAAAATATCCAGAATCAAATCACGCTCAGAGATGCCCCAAAACATGGTGCTGTATTGTCCGATGGTGGCTGAGTTGCCGCCAAAGGTGAAAATATGTGCGCAAATGCGTGACAGTTCTAGCATTAACACGCGAATCCATTGCGCCCGTTCTGGGACTTCGAGACCGCCTAGCATTTCGACACAATGCGCGTAGGTTTCTTCCATCGGTACGGGGTCTGGCACGCAAATGCGCGGCACTAAAGCGACGTTTTGAATCCACAGGCGTTCTTCCATGAGTTTTTCAAAACCCCGGTGTAAATAGCCGCCGTCGGCAGTGGCACTCAGCACTTCATCACCACTGAGCCTGAGTTTCAGCGCATAGTTGCCTTCAATGCCGGGATGGTTGGGGCCAAAATACAGTTCGTATTCGTGGCTGGCGGGGTGTTCAACGGGTTGATAATTTTCCGGACGCATGGCGGGTCTCCGTATCAGGTGTGCCATATAAAGCGGTGATGCTGGGAGGCTATTTTATAACACAGGAGAGGGAGGATGTAAGGATAGTCGCTCTTTGCCCTCTCCTCACCCCACTGCCATTCACTTAAGAAAAAAGGCTTGGAATTTAAGCTGTTAGCTTCCCCTCCTTCAAGGAGGGGATTGAGGGGTGGTGATGAAAGGCAACATTCCTTAAAAATACATTAAAGAAAGTGGCTGTTGTTCACCACCCCCTAGCCCCCTCCTTCGAGGAGGGGGAATAAAATCAACCATTTGCAATGCTAACTGGCTTTAACATACAAGGTTTCAAACACCTATCCGTTCTTAACGACGATGATCCAGTACCACTGAAATGTTATCCCTCTATCAGTACTGACCGCAACGCGGTCAAGACGGCATTCCCATGCGGCGCATGGGAACGAGTTATAGGCTTATCATAGAGCCAAACCTAAGACTGCCAGTCCTTAAGAGCCTATACGAAAACGGGATCATCGGCTGCAAACCCGCCCTTTTGGCCCGGTTTTCCGCTTTTTTTCGTTAAATAGCCCGCTATTCGCCTTAAAAAACCGAAAAACCTGCCTCAAAATGGCGAATTTTCGCTTCGATTCCCCATCTTCGTATAGGCTCTAAAGGACTGGCAGTCTTCACAACTGATATGATTTTGCTACATATGTCACTTTATAAACGATATATTTTAGCTATATAAGGCAAAGAGGAGAATATGAAATATCTTTATTTAACCAGCATTTTAGTGTTGTTGAGCTTATCAATGCGCTTCTCACAAGCGGGCATCATCACCGACGGCTCGATGGGAGAAGCCTTGACCTTGGCAGGCCCAAATTACGCCATCAAAGCCACCCTGGGACAACAACAAGGGGGGCATTTGTTTCACAGCTTTAGCGACTTTGAACTGAACACAGGCGAAGCGGCGGTGTTTTCAGGGCCGTCCACGATTAATCATATTATTAGTCGTGTCACGGGCGGGCTTCCGTCCAGAATTAACGGACGCTTGCAGTCAGATATTCCTCAGGCGAATTTTTATTTTTTTAATCCGGCGGGTTTGTGGTTTGGCGAATCGGCGGCACTGGAATTGTCAGGAGGTTTTTACGCCAGCACCGCCGATTATTTGCAATGGGCTGACGGGCGCGTATTTGATGCTCACACACCACAAAACAGCCAGTTTAGCAGCGCAGCCCCCAGTGCTTTTGGCTTTGTCGCTAACAACGCGGCTCTTGAAGTGCAGGGTAGCCGTTTACTCCTGGCTCCTTTCCAATCTTTATCCTTGTCGGGTGCGAATATTCAGCTCACGCAAGCTCAAATTATCGCCCCAGCCGGACAATTACACCTCAACAGCGTCAGCGGTGCGGCGGTGGTGCCATTCGAGCCTTCGCAAGCGCCTTCTGCGGCGTTGGGGGATTTAAACGTGGAGAACAGCGCGTTGAGCGTGACGAGCGAAGGCGGGGGGCGGATTGATATTCATGCCGGACGGGTATCGCTGCTGCACAGTGTGGTGACGGCAGACAGCGAAAGTCAGCGAGACAGCGGCAATATTGCAATTCAAGCCAGCCATTTACAGCTTAAGCAAGCCACTTTGCTGTCGGCCTCAACATTTGGCGAAGGCGATGGCGGGCATATTTTGCTGGAATCCAGCGGAGATATTGAATTATTAGAAGGCTCTAGCATCGTGTCTGTGGCTCGCGGTGCGGGAGCGGGTGGTAATCTCCAAATCAATACGCCTGCGGCACTGGTGTTGAGTGGCGAGCGCCCGCTTAATCCGGGCGAACAGGCCGCAGCGCGGTTTAATTCCAGCATCATCGGTGCTTACACCAGCAGCACCACGCACCCAGCGGCGGCGGGGCAGATCGACATCAATGCGGGCCGTTTGCAGGTCTCTGATGGCGGATTGATCGCTACTTTAACCGCAGGCTTAGGTCAAGCGGGTGAGACCCGTATCAACATTGCAGGCGCTGCTGTGTTGGAAGGTCAAAACAGCAGCGGTGAGCGTAGCGGCATTTTAGTCGGCTCAGAATATCCTCATGCAGAAGCAGGCGACGGAGGGCACTTAGAATTACAAGCTGACTCGCTGGCTTTGCGTGAGGGGGCCATCATTTCGGGCGACACCCAAGGCGGCGGTGCGGGCGGCAACATTACTGTGCGCGTGGCACAAAATATTCAGTTATCCGGTGAATCTCAAACTGAAGGACGCTTTAGGTCCAGTTTGATTGGTTCAATCACTAACAGTCAAGAATATGCTGGGTCTGCTGGTACCGTGCTGATTGAAGCTGGTGCGTTGCAGGTCAGCGATGGCGGTTTGATCGGTAGTCTCAGTACTGGAATAGGAAAGGGAAACACTACACGCTTAGATATTGTCAAAGCTGTGGTATTGGACGGTGAAAATTCTACAGGTGAACGCAGTGGTATTCTCGTGGGTTCTGAATATACTGCCGAAAATGCCGGTCCTGGCGGCGGCTTAAGTCTGCAAGCTGAGAGCTTATCTTTACAAAATGGCGCAATGATTTTAGGTAACACTTTGGGGGGCGGTCATGGCGGTGATATTTCCATCCAGGTGGATAATACGTTGAGTTTATCCGGCAGTATTAGTGAACCATTGGAGCAGTTTAATTCCAGCATTATCGGCTCTTACACCAGCAGCACTACAGAGCGAGCAGAGGCTGGAAAAATCGACATCAATGCAGGCAGCTTGCAGGTCTCTGATGGCGGATTGATCGCTACTTTAACCGCAGGCTTAGGTCAAGCGGGTGAGACCCGTATCAACATTGCAGGCGCTGCTGTGTTGGAAGGTCAAAACAGCAGCGGTGAGCGTAGCGGCATTTTAGTCGGCTCAGAATATCCTCATGCAGAAGCAGGCGACGGAGGGCACTTAGAATTACAAGCTGACTCGCTGGCTTTGCGTGAGGGGGCCATCATTTCGGGCGACACCCAAGGCGGCGGTGCGGGTGGAGATATTACTGTGCGCGTGGCACAAGGAGTGTCTTTATCTGGCGAAGGCCAAGGCAAATCTCGTTTTAATGCCAGCGTGATTAGCTCAATCACAAAGAGCGAAGAGCAGGCCGGACAAGCCGGGGCTTTGCTGATTGAAGCCAACACATTGCAGGTGAGCGATGGCGGTTTGATCGGCAGCCTCAGCACGGGCACCGGAAATGCTAATACGACACGCTTAAACATCACTAAAGCCGTGGTATTGGAGGGGGAAAGTTCTAACGGTGAGCGCAGCTCCATTGTCGTAAGTTCTGAATATACTGCCGAAAATGCCGGTCATGGCGGCGGCTTAAGTCTGCAAGCTGAGAGCTTATCTTTACAAAATGGCGCAATGATTTTAGGTAACACTTTGGGGGGCGGTCATGGCGGTGATATCTCCATCCAGGTGGATAACACTTTGAGTTTATCCGGCGGCATCCGTCGTCCATTAGGGCGTTTGGATTCAAGCTTAATTGGGGCTTATACCTTAAACAATGAATACTCTGCTCCCGCAGGCCGCATAGACATTCAAGCGGGGCGATTGGACATCAAAGATGGCGGCACTATTGGCACCTTAAGCGCCGGACGCGGCAACGGTAATACCACGCGCTTGGCGATTCAAGAAGATTTGATAATGGAGGGCAGCAATAGTGTAGGAGACGTCAGCCTCATTACCGCAGGCTCTTTAAGTGAACAAAAAGAGGCAGGATTGGCGGGCGATATTGAGATTCAAGCGCAGCGCCTATTGCTATCAGGCGGAAGTCAAATCACCACCCGCACGCAAGTCTCTGATGCAGGCGATATTCATATCGAAAACAGTGATTATTTGTACTTGCAAAACAACAGCAGCATTTTAACCGCAGTCGGTGCCGCCAAAGGCGATGGCGGCAATATCTTCATCGAACCGGGCTTTATCATTCTAAAACAGGGTTTTATCAGCGCGAATGCGGCGGCGGGTGATGGCGGAAATATCAGCATTGATACCGATGGCATTTACCAATTTGATCAAACACCATTAGAACAAGTCATTACCGCTTCTTCTGAACGCGGCATTTCTGGAGAAATTCAACTATCTTCCCCAGAAGTGGATATTTCTGGCAGTTTGAGCGTGTTACCTGCGCAATTTAGCAAGGCTTCTGACTTGCAACAAACCCCTTGCACCCCACAGCGTGCCGCCGCCCACAGCCGCTTTATTGTGCGCCGTTATGCGGGCAAACGCGCCGCGCCCGGTGACTGGCGCAGCGGTGCTTGCCTGTTTAAGGCTTTACCAAAGAAGCCACAGTGAGGGTTTTAGGGGGTATGTTTAAAACGTTGAACGCCAAAGTTTAACTCGTTCCCATGTGCCGCATTACTGCCATTAAGTGAAGCCAAGTAGCATTGCAAGCCATTGATTTTATTCCCCCTCCTTCAAGGAGGGGAGGCTGACACGTTGAATTCAAAGCCTTTTTTCTTAACTTAATGGCAGTGATACGCCGCATGGGAATGCTGTCTTGATCGCGTTGCGGTCAGTACCGATATATTTCAGTGCTACTGTCGCATCACTGATTTATTTTTCCTATATCTAAAACTTTGAACGCCAAGGTTTTTTCACCTTTTGTACATCGGCACACTGGGTATATTCCAGGCGCGTCCAGCAAGGTTCTTCGCATTGAGCGGCGGCTTTAGCGCGTTCTTGAGCCTCGCTTCTATCCACAGCGGTTTTCATGAAGTGGGTCTTGTCTGGTGCAGAATACTGCATGACTATCGCTAAGCAAATGCGGCGTGGTGCGGGGTTAGGATAAAACTGTGTTTCAACTAATTTACAAGGTTTTTGACGACTGCTTTTCAAACAGGCGGTGTGTGCATGGCGGTTAGCTTCACCTTGAATCTCTGCCCATGCAGCACTCACCACTTGTTTAACCGATGAATAATAAAAACTCACATATCCGCCATTGCTATTGTTGACCTGGGGCGGTTTTATCAATTGAGAGGTCGGGTTCTCAGGTTTAGCCTCTTTTTCTAGAGTTTCTTCTTCCTGTTCATCCTGTGCGGGTGCTTCTTCTTCCTCTTCTGGTGGTGGTGGAGGTGCCACATCCGTATTAGACCAACTCTTTAATTCATCGTTAGAAATCACGCGATTTAACGTTTCTTTTGAATCAGCACTAAAGCCGCAAGGCTTGTCACTAAAGCTGATCGAGCCATCACTGCCTGTACATTGATACACATCAGCACTGACACTCTGTGTCAGTCCCATCATTAAAAATAGAAAGAGAGGGAATTTCATACGAGATTCTCCAAATGATCGTAGGGGTGTTTAGCGTTATATTTCAACTAGTGTTGTAGCAATTTTTATGTGACGGGTTATCCTTCTTTAATTATGGGTCAAAAAGAGGAGAGTCACCATGTCTAAATTCTACCGGGTAACTTTAA
>JADGEH010000114.1 GCA_016744475.1 Thiotrichales bacterium
CACAAAAAAACATCTATTTAGATGAAGTTAAAAATGTTGTCATTCCCATTCCCCCTCTCCCCGAACAAACTGCCATCGCCGCCTATCTCGACAGCAAAACCGCGCAGATTGATCGGCAAATTGATTTGCTCAGTCAAAAGGCGACACAATACGGCAAGCTCAAACAATCGCTGATTAATGAAACCGTTACCCAAGGTTTGGATAAATCCGTACCGATGAAAGACAGTGGTGTTGAGTGGGTTGGGGAAGTGCCGAGGCATTGGATGCTACAACGCCATAAAGATAACTTTTGCCTTGTTACGTCAAGATGTGAAAAGAAATCCATATTGAAAGTTGGATTAGAGAATATTGAGAGCAAAACAGGTCGCTTTATGCCAACGGAAAGTGAATTTGATGGCGATGGTATTGAATTCAAAAAAAATGATATTTTATTTGGAAAATTAAGACCTTATTTAGCAAAGGTCTATTTGGCTGAATTTAATGGAAATGCA
Source organism: Thiotrichales bacterium (assembly GCA_016744475.1). Lineage (GTDB taxonomy): Bacteria > Pseudomonadota > Gammaproteobacteria > Beggiatoales > Beggiatoaceae > BB31. The sequence goes on from JADGEH010000114.1 coordinate 492, forward strand.
GTTGGTGACATTTTTGTTTATCGTCCAAAATGGCGGATCGTACCAAAATTTGCTACTTATTTAATGCTTTCAGATCGATATATTGATGTGATAAATAGTTCTACTTCGGGTGCAAAAATGCCGCGTGTTAGTTCTGGTTTTATTGCAGATTTACCTGTAGCAATCCCCCCTCTCCCCGAACAAACCGCCATCGCCGCTTATCTCGACGAAAAAACCGCGCAAATAGATCGCATCACCGCCAGCATCAACAGCCAAATTGAAAAACTCAAAGCCTTGCGCAAGGCACTGATTAACGAGGTTGTCACCGGCAAAATAAAAGTTACCCACGAGGCGGCAAACCTTGCCCCGCGCCTCGGCGCGGTAAGTGGGTTAGCGTAAATGAACGGACATTTTGGAGTGTCAAGCCGTAGCTTGACACTGTGCCAAGCTACGGCTTGGCACTCCAGAACTTTTACGTCCCTAATTAGCTTGCCGCGCCGAGGCGGACTCCGGTTATTATCATATTGAGTGGTGACTCTACTGGTATGTTTAGCCCCTCCCAGGTTTGCAAAACAACGCAATTATCACGAATGATTGCAGGGCAGGTTTGTCACCTGCACCCGCGAGCAGCAATAGAATATTAAAGTACATCATTTATATAAGGAGCATACATCAGTTGTGCGACAGACCTGGCAGGTGTCCAAAACCTACCAGGTCTTGATCACGATGCTCCAGTACAACTGAAATATTATCTCTATAGGCTTGAGATAGAGCCAAACCCAAGACTGCCAGTCCTTGAAGGACTGGCAGTCTTAACAACTGATATAATTTTGCTATAGAACCCCATTGCTTAGGACTTAACAGTGAGCCAGAGCCATGAATGAACAGCATTTACAAGATAAATTCCTTATCCCGTTTTTCTGCAAGGGCTTGGGCTATAAAGAAGTCAAAGCCAATACGGTCGCTTCCTCGTTGATGATTGAAGAAGATTTGCAGGCGTTTATTGAAGACAGCACGTTGAATCAAAAACCTTATCAAAGCTTGCTAAAGAAATATCACGGCGACAAAAAAGCCTTGTTGTCTGAGTTGCTCGAATTAATGACCGAGCGCATCGCCAGCAGCCGCAATATGGCGTTATTTATCAATGCGAATAAATCCATCACTTTGCAAGGTATTAAGCTGCATCTGTTTTATCCCAGCGATAGTGTGATTCATGGCGATGATTTGTTTAAGGAAAATATTTTTTCGGTGGTGCAGGAGTGGCCTTATTCATTCAAGTTTGAAGGGCTGCGGGTGTATGCGTTTCGCCCCGATATTGTGTTGTTTTTGAATGGAATGTATTTGGGCTACAGCGAATTAAAAAGTAATTACAACAACCAGAGTGCCCGCAAGAACGGGCGCGGCAAGGTGATTAAGGATTATTTTGACGCGGTGCGGGTTTATTATCAGTACATCGATAGTAATGCGATGTTGAGTGATAAAGAAAAACACGCGCTACGCCGTGATTTTCTTAAAATTTTTGAAAACGCGATTCATATTACCAGCACTGATATTGGCGAAACGTATGTGATTCGCACGCTTGCCGATTATTTTGATGAGGCGTTGGCACTTTGCCGCGAAGGTCAATTTGACCGCGAGAAGCTAGAGAAAAAAGCCCGCAGCGTCTTTAAGCGTTATCCTTTGCTGAATCCCAATGCGGAGAAGAAAGATCAGTTAAAAGCCTTGTTTACTGCTTTGTATAGTCAGCGGATGATAGAAAAAGAAGTGCTTTATTACAATTTCATCGAGCGCGAAGTACATGTCTATAAAGGGGTGAAAGAGGTTAAAGAGCAATCGGGCAGGCTGATTTCTCCGCGCCCTAAACAAAAATTTGGCACGGATAAGATTATGGCGAAAATTGATGAGTTTTTAGCCCATGAACAAGAGCCGGATTATTTTGAAAAATGGCTGGAAAAGCAGTTGGCGGGGGTGGCTGAGGCGCGGAAAAAAGAACTGCTGGAAAAGCGCAAAGCTTATGCAAATAACAAGAATGTCTATTCTTTGCTGATGCAATATGCCGCAGGCTTTGGTAAATCCAATATCATCGGCTGGTCGGCTTTGCAGCTAAAAGACTTGCGCCGCCCCGACAGCGAGGGCAAGGCGCAGTATGTGTACGATAAAATCATAATTGTGGTGGATCGCCTGCAACTGCGCAGCCAGATTGATTCGTTGATGCTGAATATGAATGTTGATAAGCGCATGGTGATTGAGGCGACGAATAAAACCAGCTTTCAACAGGCGCTGGCATCTGATACCCGTTTGGTGATTGTCAATTTGCAGAAGTTTGGCGCGGTGCGCGAGATGTTGGACGCGGAGGTGTTGGCGAAGCTTGCGGGCTTGCGCATTGTGTTTTTAATTGATGAGATTCATCGCTCTAACAGCGGCGATCAGCATGAAAACATGGTGAGTATTTTTGATGAATTACAAACGCCTTTTGATAGCGCGGCTTATGCGGGAAAGGCGCGTAAGAAGAATCTGATTATCGGTTTTACCGCTACGCCCGATGATCAAGCACTGGCGCGGTTTGGCGAGTTCAGCGGCTATGCGGAAAGCGAGAAGCTGTGGCGACCGTTTGACAGCTATACCATGAAAGAGGCGATTGACGATGGCTTTATTCTTAATCCGCTGAAAAATATTGTCCCTGTCGCTTCAAAAATGTACTTTGATTTGCCGTCCCAGCCGCTTGATGGCTTGGGCGAAAAAAATTACAAGGATGTGCAGAAAAAGGACATTTATGAAAACCGTGAGCGGATTGATGCGATTGCTCGCTATGTGGTGGATTTGTTGGTTAAAGATGTGTATCGGCAAATTCGCGGCACGGCTAAGGCGATGCTGGCGGTGTATTCGATTAAGGCGGCGATGGCCTATAACGATGCGGTGAAGAAACATTTTCACGCGCTGGTGCAAGAGCCTAAATATCAACGCTATGCCGATGCGCCGATCTGCGTTGTTTATTCCAGCCATCAAGATGAGCAAAGCGCCACGGGGTTAAATGAGGGCTTGAGTGAAGAAAAGGTCTTAGAGCGCTTTGCGCTAAAGAAAAACGGTTTAATCATCGTGGTGGCGAAACTGCAAACCGGCTTTGATGAAAAGAAATTGCACACGCTGTTTTTGGATAAAGACATCAAGGGCATTAGCGCAATTCAAACCATTTCACGAGTGAACCGCACGACAAAATATAAAAATGATTGCAAGATTGTGGATTTTTCTTATAACAATGTGAATGTGCAGAATATTAAAGAGGCGTTCGAGCATTTCTCGGATGTGGTGGTCAGTGATTTTGATCCCTTTGGCGATAAAAAAGTGCTGGGGCTGTTGTTCACAGAACTGAAAAAATCGGCTTGCTATGACAAATTTTTTAGCCTATTCAATAGGATATATAAAGACCCCAGCAAGCGTGATGCGCCAGAATATTATCTGGATTTGGACAGCAGCTTAAAAAAATATATTGATGCCCATCCTAATAGAACTGCCGATAGCAAAGCTAAGGCGGCGCAGTATTTCACTATTCTCAACCGCATTGAATATGTGATTGAATTGGATGCTAAATTTAGCGAGCCAAGCTTCTTATTTTTCTGGCAAAAATTTAATATGATCTACAACATGCTGCATCGCAGCGAGGACAGCAAAGACCCGATTACCGTCTATTTTGACAATCAAATCGGTATTGTTGAAGTGTCCGCTAGCGACGCAGAAAAGAAAGAGAAAAAACCTACCCGCATCGCCGAGGGAATGCCGCCAGGTTATGGCTTCCCGTTTGATGTGTTGGCGATTATTGCCGCCCGTAATCAACAAGAGGCAAAAATAGGCGCATTGATCGAGGATTTTGCCGCTAAGATGGTTGATTTTTTTGCTTATGTGCGTGATTCAAGCGATGGTAAGCGATTGATTGTGAAGATTAATTCTCATGTTTCCGAACATGAGATTTATGCCGAATTTGCTAAAATCTATCGTCAATATAGAGCCTTACATCGCGCCACCGTGGGCGATTATTTCTTTAAGGAAACCGAGGATTTAGTGGATAAATTGTGTGATGATTTTGAGAAAGCGCTCGCGTCTGATTGTGATTTACACGCTGAGCGGTTTTGCCAATTTGGGTAGCTTGGGCATCATGATTGGTGGCTTAAGCACGTTGGTGCCGGAACGACGCAGCGAAGTGGTGTCTTTGAGCTTGAAATCTATTTTTGCAGGCACGCTGGCGACTTGCATGACAGGCGCTTTAGTGGGGATGTTTTACTATGGTTAATATCGCTGATTCGATTATTCGTCCTGACTGGCCTGCGCCTGCGCGGGTTAAAGCCTATAGCACTACGCGCTTAGGCGGTGTCAGTGCGGCACCTTATGACAGCCTTAATTTAGGCACGCATGTGGGTGATGATGCGGAACATGTCCGGCGCAACGGTGCTTTATTGCAACAGAGTTTGCTGCTGCCTTCTGAACCTATTTGGTTAAAGCAGGTTCATCAGCATAACGTGGTAGAATTGCCCGCGCCTATGCACACGGAGGCTGACGCGGCTTATACACGGCAGGCGAATACTCTGTGTGCGGTGATGACCGCCGATTGTATGCCGGTGTTATTTTGTCAGTCACAGGGCGATGCGGTGGCTGCTGCTCATGCCGGTTGGCGCGGACTCGCCGCTGGCGTGTTGGAAGCCACGTTAAGCATGGGCGGCTTTGATCCTGCGCAGACTTTGGCCTGGTTGGGCCCTGCGATTGGCGGACAAGCCTTTGAAGTGGGCGATGAAGTCCGCGATGCTTTTGTGGCGCATTCGTCTCAGGCGCAACAGGCTTTTCAAGCGGTGCCGCAAAAGCCGGGACATTGGCTGGCAGACTTGTATGTGTTGGCTCGATTACGTTTGCAGCAAGCGGGTGTGCAACAGATTTACGGCGGTGGTTTTTGCACCTATCAAGATCAAGCACGCTTTTTTTCTTATCGTAGAGATCAAGTGACGGGGCGCATGGCGACCTTCATTTATTTTTCTGATTAACTGACGTTATTCAACGATAGTTCTTCTACATAACACGATTCATTATTATGCAGCACATTCAAAAAAACGCGCTGGTAGCCTATAAAGCTGAAGAAATGTTTCATCTCGTCAACGATTTAGAGCGCTACCCTGAATTTCTTCCCTGGTGTAAACAAGCCAGCCTCTTAAAGCTTGAAGGCTTAAAGCACGAAAAACATCAAGTAGAAGCGCGTTTGACCTTAGCTATGAAAGGCATTGAAAAAAGCTTCACTACGCGCAATCCCATTGAACCCAATATCTCCATTGAAATGCATTTATTAGATGGCCCGTTTAAGCAATTGTACGGACGTTGGGATTTTCAAGCATTGGGAGACAAGGGTTGTAAAGTGTCTTTAGAGATGCAATTTGAAATTAAAAACCCTTTGTTGCGTGCCACTTTAGGGCCTATTTTCACCCACATTGTGAACACTTTAATTGAAGCTTTTATTCAACGCGCAGGAGATTTGTATGGCAGCCGCTGAACAAACGCAGACATTTATGGTGGAAGTCGCTTATGCCACACCCGCAGAACAAGTCTTATTATCCATCACCGTGACAGCCCCTATCACGGTACAAGAAGCCATTGAACAATCGGGTGTTTTGGAACATTTCCCAGAGATTCATTTAGACCAGAATAAAGTGGGCATTTTTAGCAAACTCAAAAAATTAGACACCCCTTTACGAGCAGGAGATCGCGTAGAAATTTACCGCGAATTGATCGCAGACCCTAAAGCTGTGCGCAAACAAAAAGCAGCCGAAGGCAAGGTGATGCGTAAAGGTGGACTTCCCACCACGGACGAGAATAAAACTTAACTTTATGGATATTTTGCACATTATTGTTTTAGCGGTACTTCAAGGTGTCACCGAATTTTTACCGATTTCCAGTTCAGCCCATCTGATTTTAATCCCCAAACTGAGTGCTTGGCCTGACCAAGGCTTAGCCTTTGATGTGGCGGTTCACGTCGGCAGCCTGACCGCCGTGCTCTGGTATTTTCGCCATGATCTAAAGCCGCTTTCCCAGGCTTGGGTAAAAAGTCTGCACACCCGTCAAGCTACTCAAGAAAGTCGCCTCGTCTGGGCGGTAGCGTTAGCCACGATTCCCGTTGCGATATGCGGTCTGTTTATGGCAAAAATGATCGCCACCGACTTGCGCAGCATTACCGTGATTGCGGTGGCCACCATCGTATTTGGTTTATTACTGGGCTATGCCGATGTCTATAGCAAAAACCAGCGCAATGAATACAGCTTAAGTTGGAAAGATGCCGTATTCATCGGCTTGGCTCAAGCATTAGCGCTGATTCCTGGCACTTCGCGTTCAGGCATTACCATGACAGCGGCGCTATTATTGAATCTTGAGCGCAAAGCCGCTGCACGTTTTTCCTTTCTATTGGCGATTCCGGTCATTTTGTTGGCGGGGGCGCATGATGTGCTGAAATTGCTCAAGCAACAGGTGCCTGTTGATTGGTTTAGCCTAGGCTTAGGCGCATTGCTGTCAGCCATCAGCGCTTACTTTTGCATCAAAATATTCATTGATGTGTTAGATCGCATTGGCATGTTGCCTTTTGTCATTTACCGCTTATTACTGGGGATGATTTTACTTGCTTGGGTATTGAATTAAATGCTAGTATTTCGCGGTTTAGCCTTCTGAAAAGCATACAAAATAAGCGTCAAGCAGTGGTCTTTTTTTACGATTTAAACCACCGAGAACCCGTAAAAAAGTCTCTGCGTAACATCAGTACACAGTAAATGAAAATGGGGTAAATAATGGGCAAACCGACCGGATTTATGGAAATAGCACGCCAGGATCGTACCTATACACTGGTAGCAGACCGCATCCAACATTACGACGAATTCGTCATTCCTTTACAAGAACAAACCGTGCGCAGCCAAGGCGCACGCTGCATGGATTGTGGCATTCCCTATTGCCATCAAGGTTGTCCGGTCAACAACATTATTCCTGACTGGAACGACTTGGTTTATAAAGGCCAATGGCAAGAAGCCTTGCAAGTGCTGCATTCGACCAATAACTTCCCCGAATTTACTGGGCGGATTTGTCCCGCCCCCTGTGAAGCCGCTTGCACCTTAAACCTCACCGATACCCCCGTCACTATCAAAACCATCGAATGCTCGATTATTGATAAAGCGTGGGAACAAGGCTGGATACATCCACAAATTCCCAGCCAACGCACGGGCAAAAAAGTCGCCGTGGTCGGTTCGGGCCCTGCGGGTCTTGCGTGTTCGCAGCAATTAGCGCGTGCAGGACACGACGTTGTTTTATTTGAAAAAAATGATCGCATGGGTGGCTTGTTGCGTTATGGCATTCCTGATTTCAAATTCAACAAAACTCACATTGATCGCCGCATTGCACAAATGCAGGCCGAAGGTGTCAGCTTCCGTCCCAACACCCACATTGGCAGCCCTGAATATCCCGCTCAAGCCTTGCTAGACAGCTATGATGCCGTGGTTTTAGCAGGCGGTTCAGAGCATCCGCGTGACTTGCCTGTGCCAGGACGAGAATTACAAGGCGTTCATTTCGCAATGGATTTTCTGCGCCAACAAAATAAACGAGTAGCGGGGGATGAGATTCCTGAAGACATCGCTTTGTCTGCCAAAGGTAAACAAGTGTTAGTCATTGGCGGTGGCGATACGGGTTCTGATTGCATCGGCACCTCCAACCGACAAGGCGCTACCGCCGTCACCCAAGTCGAAATTCTCGACCGACCTCCCGAAAAAGAAGACAAAATTAGCACTTGGCCGCTGTGGCCACAAAAAATGCGCACCTCTTCCTCTCAAGAAGAAGGCTGCACTCGTGAATGGGGTGTGGCGACTCAATCCTTTGAAGGCAAAGATGGACAACTCACGCAAACTAATTTGGTGCGAGTGAAATGGGAAAAAGATGACAGCGGACGCTGGCAAATGCAGGACATTCCAGGCAGCGAGTTCTCTCTAAAAACCGATATAGCCTTTTTAGCCATGGGCTTTGTCAACCCAGTGGTGGATGGCATGTTAGAACAACTCGGCGTTGAACTGGATGCACGTCGCAATGTCAAAGCCGCTACCGAAGGTGACAAGCGTTATAGCACCTCGGTGGATAAAGTCTTCAGCGCAGGCGATATGCGCCGTGGTCAATCGCTGGTCGTATGGGCGATTCGAGAAGGCCGTCAAGCCGCACAAGCCGTTGATGAATTCTTAATGGGTTCATCCGACTTACCCCGTTAATTTTCCCTTATCCCCGCCTCTCATGTCCCGCGCACCCAGTTCTGCAAAAATCGGCAAAGGTATGCTGATCGCAAGCTGGGTGCTGATATTGGGACTACTCACCGTGTTTTTCAGCGATCTGCTGGATCAGCAAAACAACCCCAACAGCGCCCCCGCCAGCCAAACCAATGCCCAAGGCGCGAAAGAAGTGCGCCTACAACGCAATCGTTATGGGCATTATGTCGCCAACGGCAAAATTAACGGACATTCGGTGGTGTTTTTACTCGACACCGGAGCCACCAGCGTATCCATACCGGAAACGGTGGCACGTAAAATTGGTTTGCACCGAGGCCGAGAACAACGAGTCAGCACCGCCAATGGTTCTGTGACCACTTACACCGCACAACTCGATAGCGTCAGTTTAGGCCACATCAGCCTGCATCAGATCAATGGGCACATCAATCCGCACAGTGATGAAGAAGAAGTCTTGTTAGGTATGAGTTTCTTAAAACACCTAGAATTCACCCAACGCGGTGATGAACTGATTTTGCGCCAGTATCAATAAGAGCCTATACAAAAACGGAATAATCGGCTGCAAACCCGCCCTTTTGGCCCGATTTTCCGCTTTTTATCAACACACGCACGCTATTCGCCTTAAAAAACCGAAAAACCTGCCTCAAAATGGCGAATTTTCGCTTCGATTCCCCATCTTCGTATAGGCTCTAACTGTCCCTCCGCACAGCTTTCCCCCTGAATTGTTGAAAAACCTTCCCTTTATGCATTGTGCAACACGGGTGACATGTTTATCGCCTGATTGTTGACCTATATATACTGCTAGTCATGCACTGCACACAACATGGCGTGTTATCCCATAAAACAGACCTGTTAATCCTTTTTTTCGAGTCAATAAAAACCATTCAGCTATCTTTAGAGCCTATACGAAAATGGGATAATCGGCTGAAAACCCGCCCTTTTGGCCCGGTTTTCCGCTTTTTATCAACACACGCACGCTATTCGCCTTAAAAAACCGAAAAACCTGCCTCAAAATGGCGAATTTTCGCTTCGATTCCCCATCTTCGTATAGGCTCTTAAACACTTGAGCTTAATGTGTTGACATAGCGCAGAAAAAGCGTGATATCTCATTGGCTTCAAGCTATGCGTCAGTTGAGTTTATTTACCTAGGAGGAAGTATGTTGACTTTGAATTTAGCCCATCCACGGCTGTTAAAGCCGTTCGCCACGGGGGTGGCATTAAGCGTTGCCTGCTTTGCAGGTGTCGCACAGGCGAGTCTGACGGCAAACCCCAGCTCGCATGACTTTGGATCGACGACGGTAGGCACCACGGTCAGTCCGAAAAACTTTATTGTGACCAACACCAGCACAGGACAGTTGGAGTTATTACAAGCTTTTGCCAGCAGCACGACTTTAAGTGACGCGCTGGCTAATACCACAACGGTGTCGGCTGAAGCCTTTAGCATTGGTGGCGATGGTTGCTCGAATCAAAGGCTCGATAGCCAAGCGCAATGTGAATTAAATCTGACGTTTAAAGCCCAAGTTCAAGGCACGCAGGAAGGGGAATTGGTGCTGGGTTTTATGGATGCCTTGGGTCATCCGAATTCTTTATTGGTAGCGTTAAAGGGCACGGGCACCGCTCAAACCCCGCAACTGAGCGTTGATCCTAGCCCGTATGATTTTGGCGCACTCGATTTGCAGGCCAGCCAAACGCAAAGCTTTCAACTGAGTAACACGGGTTCGGCTCCTTTAAATATTGCACAACTTACGATGAATGCGGCGGGCTTTGCATTAACGCAGGATGCCTGTTCTAACACCGCAGTCGCTCCCAATGCATCTTGTTCGGTTGATGTGAACTTCACGCCTAGCAGCGAGCAGGCTTATCTCGCAACACTGCGCATTCCTAGCAACGCTACGCCTAATGTGATGGACATTGCTCTGACGGGCGCTGGCAAAGGCATCCCTCAATTAGTCGCTAATCCTAGCAACGTAGACTTTGGTGCTATCACGCAAAACCGTACAAAATCGAAATTTATTATGGTGCGTAATCAAGGCACAGGCCGGACTAAAATCAGCGGTGTGAGCCTCAGCGGTGACAGTGCTTTTAGTTTGAAATGGGATGGTTGTACCGGTCGCACTGTGCGCTCATTCGGAGGATGTTTCTTACTCGCACAAGTGAAAGTGGGGGATACCGGAGCTTATAGCGCGGCTTTAAATGTGAGCATTGATAATCTCAGCAGCCCGGTTTTAAGTATTCCTTTAAGTGCCAGTGCGGAGCCTTGGTGTGGCGGCAATGTGGAGCATCAATTTAGCAGTTATCCTAATCCTATGGATTTTGGTAATGAATTAGTCGGTAGTCAATACACCCAATGGTTCACGGTCTTTTCTTGGACTCGCGCTTGTGATGCACTGAAGATTGACAATGTGAGTCTCACAGGAGCCAATGCGGATGAGTTCAATATGCAAGGCGTGAAGTGTTATCACAGCCGCTGGCGCGATGAGTCTTATTCCAGTTGCTACGGCATGGTGAGCTTTAAGCCCAATAGCGCTGGCAATAAAGAAGCCCAATTAACCACCTCCTTTAGTGAAGCGAGCATCGCACCTCGACACATGTCCTTGCAGGCCAGTGCAGTGAGCGAAGGCCAACCTGATCTCAGCATTGCTCCCACTCTATTGGACTTTGGTGAAGTAAAACTCGGTTTTGCCAGTAACGGTGGCAAAACCTTAAATATCACCAATACTGGGAATATTAATCTGCACTTGAAATCAGGCTCGTTTAGCTTGTTGGGTGAACAAAGTGAAGCCTTTGATATGCAAGCTTGGAGTTGTTTATACCGCGCCTTAAAACCAGGACAAAGTTGTTCTATTTTCACGCAGTTTATGCCTAATGCAGTGGGCAGCTTCCAATCCAGCTTATTGGTGGCTGCGGCTAATAATCAATTTGCAGCAGAAGCTGAACTGAAAGGCCATGCTGTAGAACCCACTGATTGCAAAGTCGTGAGCTTGCAAACAGGCACTGTTGGGGGGCATTGGAGTAATCCCGATATTTGGTTTAATCCTGATGGCACCCCCGCTGGACGCATTCCCACGGCTGATGATGTGGTGAGTCTGAGTAGCGGTACCAGCACGTCCTTGTTCAGCGCGCCCACCACTGCGGTGAAAGCCTTATGTGTTCAAGCTGGTGCGAAACTGGTCGGGCAAATTAATATCCAAGCCAGCGATATGATTGAAAATCATGGTGACATCTATGGCTTAAGCGGTATGCCTGAAACCCCATTGTGTTCTAGCACTAGCCATCCTGGCAGCCCTGCTTGCGCACAACAGGGTCACAGCGTGCATCTCACTTGCGGTACGCAAGTGAAGAGCTTTGGTAAAGCGGGCGATACTTGGTGGTACAGCTATCAATCCGGTTGTCCTATTGTCAATACAGGTCTAGTCAAAGCGGGCAACGGCGGTAACGGACGATTGTTTACAGGCAACGGCGGTCACGCAGTGCTGCTGGCTCGCGGTCTGAATAACTCCGGCACCGTACAAGCGGGTCGTGGCGGTGACTTAATCGGCACCAGCCGTGGTCAAGCAGGACGCGGGGGCAGCACGCAATTGTGGGGCAAACTCGGCGGTGCTGGACATTTGTACAATCGTCATGGCGCTCAAGCCATTGCAGGGGCAGGCGGTCAAACCCACCCGAATGCCACTGAAGCGCAACAAGGCGGTGACGGCGGCAATCTGTGGTTAGTGTCTCTGCCCAATGTCCACTTAAACGGCGGCATCATGAAAGCCGGTCGTGGCGGTTTAGGCGTGGGCGGTGGTCGCCAAGGTCATTATGGCTTTGTGCGTATCGAACCCAATGTGATCGACTTATCCGGTGCCACCACGCGCATAGAAGGCGGTGATGTCACGATTTACGGCGGTGGTGATTGGCACTTGGACTTAAGCGGGGCCAGCAAAGAACTGTTTAATGTCGAAGGCGATTTGACTATCAGCGTCGGCACAGGCGGTTCGGTGGATTTAAGCGGAGCCGCAGATGGCATTTTCAAAGCAGGCGGTGAAGTGCGAATTTTTGCCGATACCGTGGTGCTGGACGATGAACGCAGTCTGGAAGACGTGATTCAAGCGGGTCAAGGCGTAGTGTTAGCCCCGGCTAAAATCCTTTATGAAGCCTCGCTCAATGGCGCGACCACGTTCAGCGGTGAACCCGGTGAAACCCTCACCGTGAATCTAGTGCTGGGTAACAACGGCGCGACCGATGACAGTTATATCCTAGCCGTAGCGGGTAGCAGCCCTTGGACATTGGGTCAATTCCCCATCAATGTCGATGTCGCGGCTTTAGATAGCGTTCAACTGAGTCTTGAAGTCACCTTGCCCGACGAGCGTGGAGCCAGCAACACCTTAAGCTTTACCGCTTTATCCCAAGGCGATGACAACCTCATGCTACAAACCGACGTGACCGTTAATGTCAACGCGGATACCACAGTGGCAGGTTTAGCTGAATGTCCCACCGAAGGCACCGTCAGCAGCCATTGTAATAACCGTGGGCGGACTTTGCGCAACGCACAAGTCGATGCCAATGTCATCGTAGAAGGCGGTGAACTGGCAGGCCACATCAATAACCAGGGCACTTTAAGCGCAGGCATCACCGTGCAAGCCGACACTGAAATCAACGGTGGCGTGATCAGCGGCAACGTCGATAATCAAGGCACTTTGAGCAACCTCATCTTGCAAGATGGCAACGTCAGTGGTGGTCAAATTGGCGGCACTGTCAATGCCCAAGGTAATAGCTGGCTGAACGACATTACCCTGCTCGCAAATACCGTCCTCAACGGCGGAGACATCAGCGGCACCATCAGTGGTTTAAGCCCCGAAGCCCAAGCCTTGTTACAAAACCTAGGCATTCAAACCAGCAGTCAATTATTCAACTTGATTATTGGTGACAATGTGACACTGCCTGAAGGGGTCGTGTTAGGCCAAGGCGTGCGCTTCTCGCAACTGGCGAATATTCCTCGCTTGCGCGAACTGCTCGGCGTGCTACCTCAACTGCAAGGCCCACTGGGTGATGTTGCTACTCTAGGGCACCCCAATCTCATTGATTTAAGCCAAGATGTAGTCAACGATGGCGCGGGTATTCTAGCTCGTATCAATGCTTTAGGCTTGTTCAAAGACGGCGGTTTTGCCTTACGTCAAAACGCAGAGACAGGGGCTTTAATCTTAGATTTGCCGCCTTACACCGTGGCAGTCTTGCCCACCAGCTTGCAAGCACAAGATGGAGCTGAAGAGGGCGTATTCCTAGAAAAACGTTGGGGTTTCCGCATGAATATGGGGGGTGGTTTAAGCCTCATGACACAACCTGCGGTACAACATCCTACGGGACTCAAGCAAGCGCTAGAAAACTTCGGTTTAAGCTTTGGTATCAACCCAGACGGCGATGTACGTATCTCCATAGCCGGTTTTGCACGGACGTGGATTATGGCTCGACCCGATTGGTTAGGGCTTGAAACCCCTGCTGAAGCACCGCTAGGATTGGGTTTCCCAAGTTCTCCGCTATTGCCACAAAACTTCATTGCCCAACATGTGTATGACAATACACAAGGGCAACGAGTAGGGCAGAACTTATACCCCACCTTAGCCAATGCAGAAGCGTTGTATGCTCATGCCAGCAACGTCAATGCTGAAGCCTTTGGTTTAATCAGCTTCACACTCGGCGATCAAAACTATCGCGGTGTGTTGGATTACCTGGTCATCGACCAAGGCGCAGGCGATGGCGCGTTACATGTTGAAGCAGCAGGCGATCTCAATGCTGATAACCTCAACGATTGGCGCATCATCTTCCCAGAAGGCGAAACGCAAATCTTGTTTGCCTTAGAACAAGGCTAAGCACTCAAGCAGGCAGCGGTGCTTTATTAAAGAACCGCTGTCTTTCTTTTCATATCCCCGTAAAAAAGGGACACCGTTAATCACGGTGTCCCTTTTTTTCGCGCTGTAGAATGTGCACCGCATGTTTTTTGTGGTGCGAACGCGAGGAGGAGTATGGCGCATTGTTCTGCTGGGCCAACACCTAAACTCACCGGAGCAATGTAGCGCAACGGAATTGCCATCCGAGTACAGCGCCTTGTTAGCCGTTTTTCAAAGCAACAACTGCTGAAGCAAGGATAAATCTTTAGATGCATCTGTAGTTAGAGTATCCAATCTTTCTATTGACTTAGCGTGGTATTCTGAATTAGATTCAAAACCAATAAATCTCCGATTTAAATTTGTTGCTGCAATAGCTGTTGTCCCACTCCCCATAAATGGGTCAAGAACAATTTGATTTTCTCTGGTTGTAAGTTTTATAAGATATTCGATCAAATCCAAAGGTTTCTGTGCCTCGTGGATACGAGTTTCGTTCTTACCGAAGCCAAAATCGAGCATGTTAGTTGGGCTAGAACCATTACGCTGGCATCCACCTACATTCATAGCCCCAACTTCATTTTCAAGTATGTTGTCAGTAATCGTTCCACCTATTGTATAAGGCTTCATAAACCAAGCTATAGGTTCCCAAATGGGCGCTAAATTACCTAGCCTCCAACCTTTCCATTTTTTGGCATCCTCAATTAGCCCTCGACGCTCAAGAACGATACTAACCCTTTGCGCTCTATGATGTGCTGATGGTTTTTTCCAAGCTAAAGTATCCTTTAATAAAAACCCACTATCTTCAAACGCATTAATAACTCTATGTATTGTTCTTCTTGCTCCAAAAACAAACAAAAAAGAACCATCCTTCATTTTCGGATAAACTTTAGTTGCCCAATCTTTGCACCATTCTTGATATTCCAGCCCAATATTACGATCTGACTGTGCCCAACCATTTATAGGTTTGCCTCTACGCTTAAAGCCGGTTTTTCCTTCTTGGGCTGGTGACTTTCCTAATAAGGCTGAATTTGTATTGCTATGTAGCACATCCCAATCATCTAGGCTTATGCCATAAGGAATATCTGATAAAAATAGATCAATACTCTTGTTTGATAGCTCTGGTAGCAAACTAAGGCTGTCACCCAAAGTTATTTTATTTAAAAATTCTTTATTCATTCATGAAATCCTACTTAAGACCAAAGAGGCCGTTATCTGAAACAGATTTTATTGCTTTGATCTTATTCTCAATTTTACTCGACTTTAAGACCTCCTTGATTGCCTCTTCTTTCGATAATCTCATAATGCGTTCTCTTTCAGTCGCAAGAAAACCAAGAGCTTCTTTCCTTGAAAGATAAATAGACTCAATTGATGCCATTTTTTCATCTTTCCATATTTCGCTAATTACTCCATCAAAATTCAATATCACTCTATTTACTATTTGCCAATATGCATTAGCATCTTTTGATGGGTTCATGGCTTCAACAGCCTTAAATACTTCAAGAACAATATCCATTGCCTTATTCTTATTTGTGGCTTCGGCATAACGCGCAAGAACCGCGAGATGGGTATATAGCAAAATTATATCAGTTGTTAAGACTGCCAGTCCTTGAAGGACTGGCAGTCTTGGGCTTGGCTATATCGAAAGCCTATAAATGATGTAATTTAG
>JADGEH010000115.1 GCA_016744475.1 Thiotrichales bacterium
CGAACCAAAGACCTTCGCATCGCTGGCGCCACCGTCCAAAATGACGCCTTGTCGCGGGCTACTCGACCCCGGCTGCGCCTCTCCCTGTCTCGCAGCGAGAGGGCTTTTTTATGGGCGTTATTGCTCGAAGCAAAACCACGCAATCACTCTATTAGTAAGCTACCCACTCAAACCTTATCTATCCTTAGAGCCTATACGAAAACGGGATAATCGGCTGCAAACCCGCCCTTTTGGCCAGGTTTTCCGCTTTTTTTCGTTAAATAGCGGGCTATTCGCCTTAAAAAACCGAAAAATCTGCCTCAAAATGGCGAATTTTCGCTTCGATTCCTCATCTTCGTATAGGCTCTTAAAGTTTCACAAAGCGTTCTGGAAACTTAGGGCTAATATTATGATAAAAATCATAGACTTTACGTAAATCTTGTTCAGTATCTTCCGTGGGATATACCAGCCCGCCAATGCCCGCTTCTTTTTTAGCATAATCCAGATAGCCTAAAGCAATAGGTACATTAGCCGTCTTTGCTACCTGATAAAACCCCATTTTCCAACGTTTAACCGGACTGCGAGTACCTTCCGGTGTCACCATGATTACCAAATAAGGGTCTTGGTGAAACAAGTCCACCATGCTATCCACCAAACTGGCACGCCGACCACTGGCCTGTTTGGCTGAACGATCAATAGGAATCGCACCTAAGCTCTTAAATAAAGTTTTAAATGGAAAACTGACCCATTCTTTTTTGATAGTAAACCGCACTTTTAACCCCATTTGTTCATATGCGGCCAAAGCATAAATAAAATCCCAATTACTGGTATGTGGCGCACCAATCAACACGCACTGCTGAGTACCTTCAGGTAATTGCAGCCCGACTGTCCAGCCATTGAACTTAAATAACCAACGACAAATCCACTTAAACATACAATATTAAATCCTTAAAAATGGAGAGTGACAAAATATGAATAATCGCTTCAGCCAACCGCCCTATGAGCATACGCAAAAACCACTAACAGGCATACTGCTGACTAATTTAGGAACACCTAATGCTCCCACGCCAGCCGCTTTACGACGTTATCTGGCAGAGTTTCTCGCTGATCCTCGAGTGGTCGAACTACCACGTTGGCTATGGTGGTTAATTTTACATGGCATTATTCTACGTGTGCGTCCCGCTCGTTCCGCACAAGCCTATCAAAAAATCTGGACAGCACACGGCTCTCCACTTCTACACATCGCCCAACAACAACAAGCAGGGGTTCAAGCTCAGCTAGAAACAGCGTTTTCGGGCCCTATCAAAGTGGAATTAGGAATGCGCTATGGCCAACCGTCTATTCCCCACGCTTTAGAACAATTACGCGCCGCCCATGCTCGGCGTATCTTGGTGTTGCCGTTATATCCGCAATACTCTTCTGCTACCACAGGTTCGACTTTTGATGCCGTCAGCCGCACCCTACAAAGCTGGCGCTGGCTGCCCGATGTGCATTTTATCAGCCATTACCATGACGACAATGCTTATATTCGGGCGTTAGCCGATAAAATCCAAACGACTTGGAAGCACAACGGTGTTCCCGATAAACTGCTCTTTTCTTTCCACGGTATTCCCAAGCGCACGGCTTTAGCAGGCGATCCTTATTATTGCGAATGTCATAAAACAGCACGTTTGGTCGCTGAGCAATTAAAATTAGCAGAGGATGTTTGGCAAGTCACCTTTCAATCCCGTTTTGGGCGTGAAGAATGGCTTAAGCCCTACACCGATCACACCCTAAAAGCGCTTGGAGAACAGGGCGTGAAACACATTGATATTGTGTGTCCGGGTTTTTCTGCCGACTGTTTAGAAACTTTGGAAGAAATTGATGGAGAAAATCGAGATGTGTTTTTGCAAGCGGGTGGCGAGGTTTTTCACTACATTCCCGCTTTAAATGCGGATCAAGCGCACATTGAGGCACTCAGCCAATTAATTTTGCAGCACACTCAAAGTTGGCAAATGGATTTTGAGCCACATATTGAACAAGCAGCAGCACAAATACGCTGGCAACGCGCCATAGCTTTAGGGGCTGAACATTAGATGTCTTGAAAGTTTAAATGCATAAAAAATGCGCTCACTGACCATACACTTTACATACATTAGAGACCTGCCGTAATGCTCGAAAACATCCGCATCGTATTGGTAGAAACGTCCCATCCAGGCAACATTGGAGCCACCGCGCGTGCCATGATGAACATGGGATTGGAACACCTTTTTTTGGTGCAACCACATAAATTCCCTAGTGCTGTTGCAACGGCGCGTGCCTCTGGTGCCAGTGGCATTTTAGAACGTGCCAAAATCTGTGCTGACTTGCCTGAAGCCTTGGCAGGGTGTCGTTTAGTCTTTGGTGCCAGTGCTCGTAGTCGCAGCATCCCTTGGCCTGAAATTTCCCCTGAAATATGTGCAGAAAAAGCCCAAACGATGAATGGCGAGGTCGCCTTGGTATTTGGGCGCGAGCATTCTGGGCTCACCAATGAAGAATTAGATCACTGTCACTTTCTGGTTAAAATCCCTACTAATGAACAATTTTCCTCACTCAATGTTGCGGCGGCGGTACAAGTTCTCAGTTACGAAATGCGTCGCCTATGGCTAAAAAATCCCAATGCCGGCACCTCTCTTGACAAAAATAATGCAGGCGAAGAGGGCTTTACACCTGCCACGGCTGAAGATATGGCGCGTTTTTACACCCATTTATTTGAAACCTTGCAAGGCATTGGTTACTTTGATCCAGAAAAACCCAAACGCTTAGTGCGGCGTTTACATCGTTTATTTAATCGCGCTATTCCTGAACATTCTGAAATTAAATTACTACGAGGCATCCTTAAAGCTGTGCAAGATCGTACAAAAGAGTAGAGGACTTCAGTGTCTCCATGTTGAGCTTAAGGGTTTTTTATGGGATGCTGTTCATTACTCTACATATCCGCTATTATTGAGGGCTTTGCGTTTAGTTTGAACCTTCAATATTTTGTCATTTGTCCCTGAAAACATACGGTTTTTAGGGCACATCCTACACGGAGTCATTACATGGCCTGGAATGAACCGGGTGGCAACGGGAAAGACCCCTGGGGCCACCGCAATAATGATCAAGGTCCACCCGACCTTGATGAACTGGTGAAGAAGATGCAGGACAAGTTGGGCGGCCTATTTGGCGGCTCGGGGCGTGGTTCTGAGCCAGGAGGTGCAGGTACGCTAGACCTCAATCCAAAATTTATTGCTTTGATATTATTAGGATTGTTTGTTGTTTGGTTGCTATTTGGCTTCTACACGGTACAACCTGCGTATAAAGGCGTGGAACTGCGGTTTGGTCAATACACTGAAACCACCGATCAAGGTTTGAATTGGCATATTCCTTATCCTGTGGAAACAGTGGTGCAGGTGAATGTCGAAGAAATCCGCGCCGTACCTCATCAAGCACTGATGCTAACTCAGGATGAAAATATCGTAGACATTGAATTAGTCGTGCAATATCAAATCGAAAATGCCAAAGACTACTTATTCAATGTTAAAGACCCTGATAACACCTTAAGTCAAGCGACAGAAAGCGCCCTGCGTGAAGTAGTGGGCATGAGTATCATGGATGAAGTGCTGACTAGCGGACGCGATACTGTTGCCTCTGATACCAAAAAACTCATCCAGGAAATTCTGAATCGCTATACAACAGGACTGATTTTACGCAGCATTAATATGCAAAATGCGCAACCCCCTGAGCAAGTCCAAGGGGCTTTTGAGGATGCGATTAAAGCGCGTGAAGATGAAGAACGTCTGAAAAATAAAGCGGAAGCCTATCGTAATGAAGTGACACAAAAAGCCGGAGGTATTGCTGATCGAATAGGGCAAGAAGCTCAGGCTTATCGGTCACAAATGATAGAAAAAGCCAATGGTGAAACCCGCCGTTTCTTAAGCGTGTTAAAAGAATATAAACTCGCGCCTGATGTCACTCGCAAGCGCTTATATTTGGAAACCATGGAATCAGTATTTTCTAGCACCAGTAAAATCATGGTGGATGTAAAACAGAGTAACCCTTTACTGTTTTTGCCTTTGGATAAGATGATGATGAACTCTAATGAAATGATGAAGCATGAAGTCAAGCCTTTGTCTGACATGGAGATTTTTATGCAACCTAGAGCAGAGGAAGAAGATCATCGCCGTCAAAACCGTGATGCGCAACGTCCCACCCGGAGAACTCGATAATGCAAGCTAGAATGACCATGATAGCTGTTGCCCTGATTCTGGCGATGATGTTGATATATTCGCTGATATTTACAGTGCATCAAACACAATACGCGCTGAAATTACAATTCGGTAAAATTGTCAGTGCTGATTATGAGCCAGGATTAAATTTCAAGTTGCCACTGATCCAGAAAATCTTGTATTTCGACAAGCGCATTCAAACACTGGATGCGCCCGAAGAACAATTTCTGACCAGTGAAAAGAAAAACTTGATTGTAGATTCCTTTGTCAAATGGCACATCATTGATACTGTGACCTTTTTCACTTCTGTGGGCGGTAATATGCAACGCGCCAACCAGCGTTTAGCAGAAATTATTGCTGATGGCTTGCGCAGTAAAATTGCGGCACGCACGATTCAAGAAGTCGTATCAGGGGATCGAGTGGAAATCATGACCAATCTGACTGAAGAAGCTCAGAAAGGCGCTGCCAATCTTGGTATTGCAGTGGTGGATGTACGGATTAAGCGCATTGACTTACCACAAGAAGTCAGTCAATCCGTATATCGTCGGATGGAAGCAGAACGTGAACGTGTAGCTAAAGACCTGCGCTCACGCGGTGAAGCAGAAGCCGTGCGCATTCAAGCGGATGCGGATCGTCAAAAAACCGTATTACTGGCTGAAGCCGAGCGCAAAGCAGAAGAAATTCGTGGTGAGGGTGATGGACAAGCGGCGAAAATCTATGCTGAAGCCTTTCAGCAAGATGAAGAGTTTTATGCTTTTTACCGCAGCTTAAATGCTTACCGCCATACGTTTAATCAAAAATCTGATGTTTTGGTGGTTGAACCCAATACGGATTTCTTTGATTACTTCAAGCAAGCTCAAAAAGCTACAACGACTCCATAAGCGGGGTTGGCACGCACTCATGTGGGATTGGCAAGACCTTGGAACGGCAGTGGCGCTGCTCTTAGTCATAGAAGGGCTACTACCGTTCATCAATCCCGCAGGCTTGCGTCGAACTTTTCTGAAAATGGCTCAAAATGATGACTTGTCCCTACGCATGATAGGACTTTTCAGTATGCTTAGTGGGTTGTTGCTACTGTATTCGATACACTGATCGACGCTTATAAAACACACTTTGGCTGTCTCGAAGTCAATGTTTTAATCCTTAAACATCAAAACATGCCTGCTTCATTATGAGTAGACTTGTCCAGGCTTAAGACACCGACTGCAAAACAGCGGAAATTGGCAGTTCCCCCCGTTCCTTTTCGTTAAATAGAATGACTATTCGCCTCAAATGAACGAAAAAAACTGCTCAATCCCACTGCTTTTCGCTACGATGCTTAAGCCTGGACAAGTCTAATGATTCAGACAGCCAAAACGATGTGAAGTGGTTGCACATTCTGACCAAAATCCATTAAAAAATTGCTAGGAATATAATGCCTAATCCGAATCACTGGCTGCTGCCCGAAGGTGTGCATGAAGTGCTGCCGCAGCAAGCTGCCTATCTGGAGCAGTTGCGTCGGCAACTGTTTGATGTTTACCGTACCTGGGGTTATGAACTGGTGATCCCGCCGTTTATTGAATATCTGGATTCCCTGCTCAGCGGCACAGGTGCCGACTTAGACTTGCAGACGTTCAAGCTCACCGACCAACTGACCGGGCGTTTAATGGGCGTTCGCGCCGATATAACCCCTCAAGTCGCCCGCATTGACGCGCATCAACTCAAACGTGATGTGCCCACCCGCCTGTGTTACCTCGGCACCGTCTTACACACCCGCCCTGACGGCTTTGCCCGTACCCGCTCCCCCTTACAAATTGGCGCTGAACTATACGGACATGCTGGGGTCGCTAGTGATGCAGAAATTCTCAGCTTAATGTTAGAAACTCTGCACATCACGCAGATTAAGCAATACCACATTGATATTGGGCACGTAGGAATTTATCGAGAACTGGTACAACAAGCCCAACTCAATGCTGAACAAGAGCGTCAATTATTTGATGCGCTGCAAAGTAAAGCCATCCTAGATATTCATCGCTTATTATCAACTTGGAAAGTAGATAAGCAGCATCATGACATGCTGGCGCAATTGGCCTACTTAAATGGGGATTTAAGCATTCTCGACATTGCCCGCGAAGCGCTCAAATCAGCCAACAGCAAAATTCACCACGCCCTAGACGACATCGCCGCACTGGCTGAACATGTACAAAATAATGCCTTACATATTGATTTAGCCGAATTACGCGGTTACAGCTACCACACCGGATTAGTCTTCGCAGCATATGTGCCGGGACACGGACAAGCCATTGCGCGGGGTGGACGTTACGATCATGTGGGAGAAGTCTTCGGGCGTGCGCGTCCCGCCACAGGATTTAGTGCAGATTTAATCAACTTAGTCTCCTTCAAACCCCAAACCATCGAGCGTCAGGCTATTTTTGCGCCGGCTCCCACACACACTGAAGAGTGCGATAAGCTGCGCCAAGCCATCCAAGCACTTCGCGCTAAAGGGCGCACAGTGATATGCGGTTTGCCAGGACAAGTAGGCGATGCACAAGCTATGGGCTGTCAAAGCCTTTTAAGCTGGGATGGACAAGACTGGATTGTAAAAAGCCTACATTAACGGCTCATCGGCATCCCTTATGATATCTAAGCCTCTATCCACATATCTGATACCCACCAAAAATCATAGCTATTCTCTATGGGGAGCCGTGCTGGTGGGGGTTTTAGTATGGATCATGCTAGTTTTAAGCGTATGGATAGTCCCAGTTTGGGATGAACAACGTATGATCAATATCGTCCAGAAAAAAGACTCGCTCTATCAATTATTACAGTGGATATGGCTAGAATCGCGTCCCTACAGACCCTTCAGTAGTACCTTAAGCTATCCTATTTTGTATTGGATTCAAGATAAAACCCTAATTTGGCAAGTCATGCGAGGCCTCAATACACTGGTTTTATTATTTGCCACGGCCATTTATTTTGCTTTTTTACAACAACAACGCCGTTTAGCACCAAGTCATCAAATTCTCATTCTATTTGTTTTATTGTTTTCTCCCGCCATGCTAATAGTAGCGGGTTGGGGGGCTAATCTATTTGATGCTTGGACTTATTTATTCATCGCCATCGGCTTATGGAGTTTAGGCAAAAACAAATATGCAGTCGCCACGCTGAGTTTTGCTTTAAGTTTTTTTTGCAAAGAAATTAGTCTTTTAATCTTCCCTTTCTTATTGTATTGGTGGTTGAACAAAAAGATAAAAACTCGACCCTATATTGCGATAAATATGGGGCTGTTATTGATCTTTACGCTCTATATGCTATTGCGCAGCCGCGTCATTGAATTAGGCGGAAGCACAGACATTCATAGCTTTGATATTTCAAAGCTGGATCATGCTCTCAACCTCTACGTATCCACCATGTGGCAGCAAAGTATTGCCAGCATTCCTTATCTAGGATGGTGCATCACAGGCATCATGTTCTGGCAGCTTAGAACCTCCTGGCCTGCTCTGTTGGGTAGCGCATTATTAATCATGCTCAGTGCGCTGTTATATCAAAACATGCCGCATTTAGGCGCAGCCCCTGTCATTGCACATACCGTATTTCAACCGCGATTATATTTAATACCCAGTACATTATTGCTGATGATCATTTTATTACACAGTCGTTCACTGTGGATACCTCTGCTATTATTAATTCCTTTGCAAATCAGTGGTCTTATTTGGCATTTCATGTATTTTCATCAATTTCAAACTGTCTATAAACACATAGAACAAAAGGCTTTGAACCACCGTAGGACATTACATATTTTAGGTGAACCTGGAGTTCAGTTTTCTATCTGGAACACACCGCATTTAAGCTACAAAATTTGGTCACCTACTAATGTACCTACGCAGATTCAAATGGATTATCGATTACTTAATGGCACAGGAGAATTGGTACCCATATCGAAACCAAAACAGCATTAGTTTAGGTGCCGTTGACACTTGGGAGAAACGAATTTTCAATTCCATCGCTGCGAGACATGGAGAGGCGAAGCCGGGGTCGAGTAACCTGCGACAAGGCGTCATTTTAGATGGTGGCACCAGCGATGCGAAGGATTTTGGTTCGCACCGCTTGGGAGGTCAAAATCAACCACTATGGATTTTCAGTCCATAGTATGAATCGGGCTGAAAGCCCTTTAAATGTCGCTACGCGGTATTGTTGAATACTATAAAGTCTTGCACTAAAGTGCATAGTTTTTAACTAGCGACTGGGACAATAAAATGTATTCGTCGTATAGTCATGGGGGAAGGCAGTACTGTAGCAGCGGAGTGCTAAGGTGACTGGGTGATACCGGACGTGTCGGGGCACCAGAAGCCCATTTGAGAAGTTATAAGGACAAAGAAGTCCGTGAATACCTCTCAAAATATGCAATACACCGATTTGTCTCTAAAAACACATTTTTTTGAAAAAGACAAAAAGCCATCACTACCCAAACACCAACAAAGCCTCATATTCGTATAAACTCTCCACCATTAAAAACATCTGCCTTGTAAATATATCAAGGCAGAACGATTCCTCACATAAATACAAAGCAAGTCAAAACATGGAAAAAAATGTTGTCATTATTGGCACCCAATGGGGTGATGAGGGCAAAGGCAAAGTAGTCGACCTATTGACAGAACAAGCCGCTGCGGTGGTAGGTTTTCAAGGCGAACACTCTTTAGTCATCAAAGGCCAACAAACCATTTTGCATCTGATTCCTTCCGGCATCCTGCACGCAAACGTCAGTTGCCTGATTGGCAATGGCGTAGTCCTATCCCCAACCGCATCAAGGGCGCACAGTGATATGCGGTTTGCCAAGACAAGTAGGCGATGCACAAGCTATGGGCTGTCAAAGCCTTTTAAGCTGGGATGGACAAGACTGGATTGTAAAAAGCCTACATTAACGGCTCATCGGCATCCTTTATGATATCTAACCCTCTCTCCACATCTCTGATACGCGCCATAAAAAACCATGGCCACCCTCTGTGGGGGGCTGTGTTGGTGGGGGTTTTAGTGTGGATCATGCTGGTGTTAGGCGTATGGATAGCCCCAGTCTGGGATGAACAAGGTATGCTCAATAGCATCCAGCAAAAACATTCGCTCTATCAATTATTGCAGTGGATATGGCTAGAATCGCGTCCCTATAGACCCTTCAGTAATACCTTAAGTTATCCTATTTTGTATGGGATACAAGATAAAGCCCTGGCTTGGCAAGTCATGCGGGGCATCAATACACTGGTTTTATTATTAGCAACCGTTGTTTACTTTTCTTTTTTACAACAACAGCGACGTTTATCTCCCAGTCATAAAACTATCATTATATTTGTTTTATTGTTTTCTCCAGCCATGCTGATGGTGGCTAGTTGGGGGCCTAATCTATTTGATGCTTGGAGTTATTTATTCATTGCCATCGGCTTATGGAGTTTGGGTAGAAATAAATATGTGATAGCCACACTCTGTTTTTCTTTAAGTTTTTTTTGTAAAGAAATTAGTATTTTAATCTTCCCTTTCTTATTGTATTGGTGGTTGAACGGAAAGATAAAAGTTAGACCTTATATTGCGATAAATATTGCACTGTTATTAGCCTTTACGCTCTATATGCTATTGCGCAGCCGCGTTATTGAACTAGGCGGGAGTACAGACATTCATAGTTTTGATGTCTCAAAGCTACACCATGCTTTCTACCTCTACGTGTCTACCATGTGGCAGCAAAGTATTGCTAGTATTCCCTATCTAGGATGGTGCATAACAGGCATCATGTTTTGGCAGCTTAGAACCTCCTGGCCTGCTCTGTTGGGTGGTGCATTATTAATCATAGCCAGTGCAGTGTTATATCAAAACATGCTGCATTTAGGCACCGCCCCCATCATTGCACATACCGTATTTCAACCGCGATTATATTTAATACCCGGTGTACTACTGCTAGTGATCATTTTATTACACAGTCGTTCACTGTGGATACCTCTGCTATTATTAATCCCTTTGCAAATCAGTGGTCTTATTTGGCATTTCATGTATTATCATCAATTTCAAACAGCCTATAAACACATAGAACAAAAAGCTTTGAACCAAAAGCGCCCCTTACATATTCTAGGTCAACCGGGCACTCAGTTTTCCATATGGAATACATCGCGTTTGAGCTACACCGTGTGGTTGCCCAGTAATGCACCCTCACATCTTCAAATGGATTATCAGTTGCTCAACAGCACAGGCCAATTAGTCGCTTTACCCAAAGCAACCACTGATTAACTCAGGTGATGTCAGTGGCGTGAAGTAAACGTATGTCCTTATCCATACAATGCACACTGACAGTACGTCAAGTCAGTCATTCAAACACCTGCCTTGTTAATATCTCAAAGCAGAACAACTCCTAACATAAACACAAAGCGAGTCAAAACATGGGAAAAAATGTCGTTATTATTGGAACCCAATGGGGTGATGAGGGCAAAGGTAAAGTCGTTGACCTGTTGACAGAACAAGCCGCTGCGGTGGCGCGTTTTCAAGGTGGACACAATGCAGGGCACACGTTAGTCATCGAAGGCAAACAAACCATTTTGCACTTGATTCCTTCCGGCATCCTGCACGCAAACGTCAGTTGCTTGATAGGCAATGGCGTGGTGTTATCCCCGACCGCTTTGTTGGAAGAAATGGAACTTCTCGAAAAAGGCGGAGTCTCCATTGCGGGTCGCCTGTTCATCAGCGAAGCCTGCCCCTTAATTCTGCCCTACCACATCGCGCTGGATAATGCCCGCGAAGTGGCTCGCGGCAAAAACAAAATCGGCACCACCGGACGCGGTATCGGCCCTGCGTATGAAGACAAAGTCTCGCGCCGTGGTTTACGTGTCGGTGATTTGCGCGATGTCAAACAGTTTGAAGCCAAACTGCGCGATGTCATGAGCTACCACAACTTCATGCTAGAAAGCTACTACAAAGCCGAACCCGTAGATGCCGATCAAGTCCTGCAAGACACCCTAGCCATGCGAGACAAACTCCTGCCCTTAATTATCGACGTGCCCGCCGCCCTAGAAGCGCATCAAGAACAAGGTGACAACATCATGTTTGAAGGCGCACAAGGCACCTTACTCGACATCGACCAAGGCACCTATCCTTTCGTTACTTCCTCCAACACCACCGCAGGCGGTGCCGCCAGCGGTAGCGGCATGGGACCTGCCTACTTTGACTACATCCTCGGCATCGTCAAAGCCTACACCACACGCGTCGGCTCAGGTCCATTCCCCACCGAATTATTCGATGCCAATGGCGATTACCTCGGAGAAAAAGGTCATGAATTTGGTGCCACCACAGGCAGAAAACGTCGTTGCGGTTGGTTAGACATGGTGGCCTTACGCCGTGCCAAACTGATTAACAGCTTAACCGGCGTGTGCTTGACCAAGCTCGACGTACTCGATGGCTTAGAGACCCTGCGCATCTGCACCGCTTACGATTACGAAGGCGAAACCCTCAAGCATCCGCCCGTCGGTGCTGAAGCCTTTGAAAAATGTAAGCCCATCTATCTGGACATGCCCGGCTGGACAGAATCCACCGATGGCGTACAAAGCTATGAAGAACTGCCCGACAATGCACGCGCTTACATAGCTAAAATCGAAGAACTGCTCGGCGTTCCGGTAGACATCGTATCCACAGGTCCTGATCGTAAACACACGATTGTGCGCCGCCATCCTT
This sequence comes from Thiotrichales bacterium, assembly GCA_016744475.1. GTDB lineage: Bacteria > Pseudomonadota > Gammaproteobacteria > Beggiatoales > Beggiatoaceae > BB31. The sequence goes on from JADGEH010000115.1 coordinate 11,886, forward strand.
TTGACGCATAACACACCATTATCCACCTGTACGGGACAGCCATTCGGTTAAGAAGAAAATTTTGGATTCAAGGTATGAGCTTCCCCTCCTCGCAGGAGGGGATTGAGGGGTGGTGATTAAAAGCATTGATGCCTTAAAAACACGCTAAAGAAGATGGCTTTTGTTCATCACCCCCTCGCCCTCCTTGAAGGAGAGGGAGTGAAATCAAGCACTTAAAACTCAATTTAACTGAACTAAATGGCAGTAACCTGTACAGGGCGATGCCATCATCGCCCCGCCAGTCTCTCCTCACCGCTACTCCTCTACTTCAGCCTACCGCTCCTGCATTCGGGCCACCGTCCACTCCAACCGTGCTGGAATCGCCCAAGCCGGGCCTGTTTTCTGTTCTTGCCCCACCCGCTCTTGCTGCCAAAGCGCCTCTAATCGCGCTAAATCTTCCTCATCGCCTTTCACTTCCAAAGTGATCAAACTATTGTCGATAGCCCGATACAAGGCTTGGCGGTAGAAAGGCTGATCCGCGTGTGCAGCGTGGAAGCGTTTAACCAAGGCTTCCACCGTGCTGGCTTTAGCGTAAAAACCCAATCCCGTCCAAGCACCGAGCGCACGTTGTAAAAAGGCTAACAGGCTTGAAACGCCGAGAACCAACGCACCTGCCACGGCGATAAATAGACGTTTGCGGCGCTGGCGAGCTTTGTGGGCTTCGTTCCAGGCATAGGCGATGCGGGCGAAGACATCGTGGTAAAGCTCAAACCAAGACACGCTGTGCTGACTCGATGTGGCTGTCGCCGCTTGGTTTTCAGGCAAGGCGGTCGAGTTCTGCCGCGTGTACTTGCGCAATACCCAAATCTTCGCCAATTTATCCAGCACCGCGCCCAATACCTGTTCATCCACGCGCAACTTGTCCGCCAGTTCTGGCAATGGATAGCTCATTTTGGTGCCGTGTTTATTCACCAGCAAGTCAAAAGCACTCGCGGCTAGGTGTTGTTCTTTCGGGCTGAGGGTGTCCATGCGCACTTGGAAAAAGCTATCCAGAATCTGTTCCGCTCCGCCTTTTTGTGTATATGTGGCGAGACGAATGCACCGCTCGGTGTCGTGCTGGTCGGCAGCCCACAATTCACTGCAAATGATTTGTAAATGCGGCGGTTCTACGCGCAACGGGGCTTTTTGCAGGCTCAGCGCGGCCTCTAGGCCGTAACGGTCGATGTGCTCGCGGCGGCTGAGGTGTTTGACTAATTGCTGGAGTAAGTCGGGTTCGTAACGAAAGCCCAAGGGTTCTAGCGGTTTTTCTATGGCTTCTTGTGCGGCTTGCGGGGACAGGCGTTCGAGGCGAAAGAAGTTGTCGAATAATGCGGGATAAAACGGCTTGAGGGCATCGAGTTCGAGGGCGAAATCTTCGCGCATGGAGAGGATGAAGACGGTGGTCGGGTCATGCAGAGCGGCGGCTAAATCGCGCAAAAAAGGTTCGGCTTCTTCACGCAAACGGCGGTAATGGAAAAACTCTTCAAACTGATCTAGCACGATCACCAGCTTGTCGCTGAACAGGCTGTAACGGCAGATGAATTCCGCCAGCGGTAGGCTGAAATCGGCTACGTGGTCGTCGGGCAATACGCCGCGCAGTTGTTTAACAATGGCGTGTTTGAGTTCGCTACCAGCATCCCCCGCCCATTGGAAAAAATACACCACATCATCGCCCTGCTGTTCTTGCAGCAGTGGAATCAATCCCGCCTGCAACAACGAGCTTTTGCCCACGCCGCTGGCGGCAAATAGCAAGGTCAGCCGGTTCGCCAGCACTTTGTCGAGCAGCACGTAGATGTCGTCATCGCGCCCGAAGAATTTGTCACGTTCGTCAGCGGTGTATGTAGGGGAGCGTTAGTCATCATTAGTGTTTTCGGTAATAGCCATAACCGAAGCGGGTTTGCACCTCGTTGAACTGGGCAGGCAGCAGGTTTTTCAGTTGCTTAAAGAGAGTGTCGCGGTTGGTCATGAGAGCATTTTATCATTCACTTATCGGAACATCATCAGGCTGCTATTGTAAAGTTGGAAGCGCCCCTTATTCTCATACGCCGCATCATTGCCATTCACATTCAGTGAAGCCTGGGAGTGTCGAACACTCGCTCGACACCCGCCGCCGCCCTCACTCACTAAACGGCCGTGATGCAACATATGAGAACGGGGGAATAGACTTGTTGCAGTCGATGAAGGCTCCTTGCAACAAGTCTAATGTACTATCCATTGTTATGTCGCATGGGGAGTTGAGGTATTCAATCGAAGGGGGAAACATTGACTCTAAACGATGTGTTTAATTCTTAAAACAAGAAACAAGAAACAAGAAACAAGAAACAAGAATTAAGGGGAAGAGAAGCGCCACTTATTTTAATTGCAGGCCAAGCCCTATTTCATAAATCTAAAAAGGTTGTCCAATTTGTGTGTGAAAATCGAAAAAAGATAAGAATCTATTTTCTCTTAAAACACTCATCAGAACTCAATCCAGATGAACAAGTAGGGGAGTGTAAAGGATAAAAAAGTGGTGTCTCGCATCGTTTAAGAGGTGTTCACGGACATCCTTGTCCTTAGAACTTCTTAAGTGGGCGCGAGACGCTGTTCTGGTGCCCCGACACGTCCGGTATCACCCAGTCACCTTCGCACTACGCTGCTACGGTCACTGCCTTCCCCCATGACTATACGGCAAATACATTTTGTCTTGGCAACCCAAGCAATGCAAACCAAAACCCTTCGCATCGCTTGAGCCACCGTCCAAAATGATGCCTTGTCGCGGGCTACTCGACCCCGGCTGCGCCTCTCCCTGTCTCGCAGCGTAGGTAGACAGCCAATAAAAAACAAGTCAGACTTAAAGAAAGTAATCAATCCTATTTTACGTTCATTACAACGTTCAAAGGATAGAGTTAAGTCGTTTTTTAAACTACCTGATACACAATATGCTTCGACATAAAAGAATGTCCGTATATTATTTATCGAGACGATATGTTGATTTGTTGAAGATGATAAACAGTGTCTAAACTATCATCGTTTATCCTCTAACACTGTTTATGTATCAACTTAGATGCTTAATTCAATAGATGTGAGGCCAAGAAATGAGCCTCTTTTCCATTAAAAACGGAGGTGATATGAAAAAATTGCTTAATGTTGGGGGCAGTAATAAAACTGTTCCATTACCTATTCAATATGCTGATTTTGAAAATGTAGTACTGGATATAGACCCGAAATATAAACCCGATATTGTCCACAACGCACTTCATTTGAAGGACTTAGAACCTCAGCAATTTGATGCTGTTTATTGCTCACATAATCTTGAGCATTATTATTTGCATGAGGTACCTCAAGTGCTTGATGGTTTTCTGCATTTGCTTAAAGCAGATGGATTTGCACATATTATGGTGCCTGATATTCAAGAATTAATGCGCGTGGTCGTTCAGCAGAACTTAGAAATGGATGATGTTTTATATCAGTCCCCAGTAGGCCCCATCACTGTTTTAGATATATTGTATGGTTATGGTGCTGAAATAGAACAAAGTGGTCAGAGCTTTTTTGCACACAAAACAGGGTTTAGCCAAACACTGCTGGTAAAAAATTTACAACAAGCCGGATTTTCAAAAATATACAATTCAGTTGGAAACCTTCAAATCACAGTTTTGGCATTTAAAGGTGAACCTTCAATGGAAACCTTACGATTATTTAATATCAATTGATATTGAAAGATGGTCATGATTCATTGTTATTGCAGTTCTCGTTTCAATCCTAAATAACTGAGGTGTTTTTCTAAGTTTTCAATGGAAGTGTAGCGCTGTCCATAGCTTAATTTGGAGTTGTTTTAGAACTAAAGGATGGGCAACAGTTTGTTTGCTGAGTTCATCACCTTTCACCTCTAAGGATGTGGTGATAACTCAGCAGTGAGGCAGGGTATGGCAAGAAAAGAACGGTATAACGTGTCTCGCATCGTTTAAGAGGTGTTCACGGGCTTCCTTGCCCTTAGAACTTCTTAAGTGGGCGCGAGACGCTATTCTGGTGCCCCGACACGT
>JADGEH010000225.1 GCA_016744475.1 Thiotrichales bacterium
AAATTATATCAGTTGTTAAGACTGCCAGTCCTTCAAGGACTGGCAGTCTTGGGTTTGGCTCTATCGCAAGCCTATAAATGATGTACTTTAGCTATATAGGATAACCTGAAGGCGGTTCTTTTACAGCCTCGTCACTTGGGAACGAGAGAATCTTCACAAGGTAGGATTTGAGGAATGAGGTGTTGAGTGTCGCGTGCTCACCCAAAAGACGGTGAGCACCCACCTGTCGTCTATTATTTAACGGTATACCCCCGCGCTTCCAAGCACGCACTCATGGCGCGTCGATATTCTTGATTGAGCACCGCATTTGTGCTGCCTGCACTGCGACTGGGATCAAATCCAGTTTGCTCTACTCCCCAACGATGACATTCATATTCATCTCGCGCTTGTTGTTCCGCTGTCTGACCGCGCTGTGGATAAATATATAAACTCTGTCCCGGTTGAACGGGTAACACAGGCGTGGGGACGGGATTGATCACGGGCGCATGAGTCGGCGGTAACACCACTCGATAACCTTGGGGATGTGGCAGGTAATAAGTGTTATTCACCACATAATATGACTGTCCATTCCTATTCACCACGGTATATCCATAAGGCAGGGTGGCGACCACGGCTCCTAAAGGCGGCGTGACGAGAAGAAAACCTTCTTGGTAAGGCTGATAAAACTGTCCTGAATGATAAAAATACTCCAAACCATGTATCAGCAAACGGGCAAAGCCAAAAGGCAAATGTGAGTGATAATTATGTGGACGCTGATGGCGGCGATGAGGTGGCGTATAACGTCGCTCTGGTTTTCCACGATGGCGATCACGCCCACGATGATGATCGCGTCCGCGTCCACGATGTTGATCACGCCCACGTCCTCGATGTTGATCGCGTCCGCGATGTCGGTCTTGATCTCGACCTCGCTGTCTATCTCTGCCGGACTGTCGATCCCCGCGACGATGAGCCGACTCTTTAGTGCTCTGCTGCTTGAGTTTTTCGCCTTCAGCCGCATACACAGGCGCAACAAACAGCCCGCCGAGCAGCAAGCTTAGGCTTAAAATAAAACTGATACGCATTGATTTATACATGGAAGTATCCTCTGGTTTTACGTTTGAAACAGAAAATCAGGCTATGATAGCCAAAGAGTTTATACGATTTTTTGCCTCCGTATCCGCATTGGCTTTGAGCGTTTGGAAAATGCCCTGTGCCCCCGTCAATGTCTATTAGACTTAAACCACTCTCCTCTTGGGTTTAGCAAAAAGGATGCTGCTTTTTATGCCCTCACCCTCTCAATTACCCTATTGGCGAATATCCAGCTTTTATGCGTTTTATTTTGCCAGCCTCGGTGCCTTAATTCCCTATCTCAGCCTGTATTTGCAATCACTGGATTTTTCAGCACAACACATTGGCGAAATCATGGCGATCATCATGGCGACGCGCATTATTGCGCCTAACTTGTGGAGCTGGCTGGCGGATCACACCGGACGTGGCATGTTAATCGTGCGCATCACTTCCAGCCTCGCACTGCTCAGTTTTGCCGGGATTTTCATCTCAAATAGCTATGGATGGCTGGTGCTGGTAATGTCAGTCTTTAGTTTTTTCTGGAATGCCGCCTTACCCCAATTTGAAGCCAATACCCTGTCACATCTTGGCGAAGACAGTCATCGTTACAGTCAAATACGTTTATGGGGTTCGGTGGGTTTTATCGCTACGGTGTGGGGCATGGGGGCTTTATTTGAATACTACCCGGTGGCGTGGCTACCGCATATTGTCATCGCTTTGTTTGCAGGCATTTGGTTGAGCAGCTTATTTGTCCCTGCTCGCACCAACCGACATCACCCTCATCACCACGCCTCCATCTGGGCGGTGCTGAAACAACCTGCGGTCATCGCCCTGCTATTAGTGTGTTTCCTAATGCAAGCCAGTCACGGCCCGTATTACACGTTTTTTACGCTGTATCTGGAAAGTTACGGCTATGAACGCAGCTTTATCGGCGGTTTATGGGCACTCGGTGTCATCGCTGAAGTGGGCGTATTTATGGTGATGCACCGCATTTTCCTGCGCTTTCAACTCTCACATTTACTGCTCGCCAGCCTTTTATTAAGCGCTTTACGCTGGTTCATAATTGGCGCTTGGGTCGATCACCTCGGCGCATTACTGCTGGCACAAACCTTACACGCCGCCAGTTTTGCGCTGTATCACGCCGTAGCCATCCAATTTGTGCATCAATATTTTGTGGGTAAATATCAAGGACGCGGGCAAGCCTTATACAGCAGTCTCAGTTTTGGTGCAGGCGGTGCGGCGGGTAGCCTGCTCAGCGGCTATGCCTGGGATAGCAGTCCGCAATGGACTTATTTCGGTGCCGCCCTAGCCTGTCTGCTGGCAGCGGGTATTAGTGCATATTGGATTAAGTCGAAATAGAGGATTGATGCGGTGCGTTCCTCACCGCGTCCTGCCTTGCGAGTCTAATGAAAAATCATCATGATACATTCTCAAGACACGTTACTTGAACCACTCAAACAACTACTCCCCAGCCAAAAGAAAAATGGTCGCAAGCGGCAGAGGCCTATGCGGTTTTGTATGAAGCGGAGCATGATACTGCCTGCGCCCACCTGCACTGGTTGTCTCACGAAAAGCCCCTCTCGTGCCAGCGCTCTGCGCACAAGCGAAGGCACAGAGCACCTCGATGCTAGTTCCGCGCAGAGCGCTGGAACTAGAGAATAGAAAAATACCCAGATAACCAAAATGCGCAAATGGATTTTGCCGAACACCCTGTCACCACAGAGCTCTTTGCTGAAGCGCAGGAATGCTGAGCGATCCTACTCGTGCCAGCGCTCTACGCGGCATGAACCTTCCTGCGCTCCGCGCACAAGCGAAGGCGCAGAGTACCCCGCTGCTATAGAGATAATATTTTAGTTGTACTGGAGAGCATCGCGATCAAGACCTGGCAGGTTATGGACACCTGCCAGGTCTGTCGTACAACTGATTTATGCTCCCTATATGTAGAAACATGGCATTTTTTTAGCACGAAAAAGAAGCTTTTGCCTCACTTTAGAGCTTATACGAAAACGGGATAATCGGCTGCAAATCCGCCCTTTTGGCCCAATAGATTTCGGAATGATTTATGCGTCACCTTAACCATTTGAAATTATGGATTATCTTTGAAGAATCACTATGGATAAAAATTTAACGGAAGCAACAGTTTTTAACAAACTACTTGAGCCTGTTAACGATTTTGTGCTTGCTCAAGACTCAAAATTATTTAAGCACCATCATCAAAAATTGAGTTATCGTCTCCATAAAAATATAACAGATTTCAATTCTTAGTCATTTTAAGTTTAAAGTTTTCTAAAAAAAGCTATTTTTTCATATTGTAAAACAATTCAC
>JADGEH010000015.1 GCA_016744475.1 Thiotrichales bacterium
CTCGAACTCGGAAGTGAAACCACAGTACGCCGATGATAGTGTAGGGTCTCCCTATGCAAAAGTAGGTCATTGCCAGGGCTTTATACCTTAAACCCTCTTCAGATTTATCTGAAGAGGGTTTTTTTATGCCTCATCCTTTTCTTTGTTGATTTTCTTTTGTGCGTTGCAGCATAATGGGCGCTTCTTTTTTAGGAGACTTTTTATGCCTGACCTGCATATTTCACAAACCCAATTTTTTGGGCGTATTGTTAGCGATTGCATGGATAGTGCTCCGCCACAAGTTAATTCAGAGACTTCTTGCCAAGAAGCTGTGCGCTTATTATGTAAACATAAAAGTTCAAGCATTATTGTCACAGATATGCAGAACAAGGTACTGGGCATTCTCACCGAGCATGATATTGCTCATCGTTTAGCCTTTCAAATTGATGGTTCTATACCAGTAGGTAAGGTCATTAGTTCACCAATCATTAATATCTGTGAACATGATTATTTATTTCACGGTATTGCAGTAATGCGTCGTTATGGCTTGCGACATTTACCTGTGTTGAACCGACAAGGTGAGTTAAAGGGGATTTTGCATCAACATGAAGCATTGGGAGAGGCGATGCCGAAGTTGTTGAATTTGATTGAGCGCTTAACCCATGAAAGTAATATTGTGGGATTACGCCAAGTTAAAACGGCACAAGTTGAATTAGCTGAATCTTTATTTATAGATCGCATTCCCACACCAGAAATTCAATCTCTATTAACTCATATTAATAACGACATTTACCGTCGTATTTTAGAATGCAGCCTCAATGGTATGGTGCAAGAAGGTTGGGGGGAACCTCCTGTGAAGTTTGATGTGATTATCATGGGTTCAGGGGGGCGTGGTGAAAGCTTTTTATTTCCTGATCAGGATAATGGTTTTATTTTTGAAGATTATCCTGATGAGCAACATCCTCAAGTTGATTATTTTTTTACTGAGTTAGCTACACGCATGTCACAAGCTTTAGATCAAATTGGAATTCCTTTATGTAAAGGTTTTGTGATGGCTAGCAATCCTTTATGGCGTAAAAGTTTGACTCAGTGGAAACAGCAAGTGAATGGTTGGTTCAGTAAACCCAATACAAAAACTTTGCGTTTATCGGATATTTTTTTTGATTTTCGAGGCGTATACGGGCAGCGACAAATGTCTATTGAACTGCGCCAGTATTTAATTCAATCAGTAAAAAAACATTATCGTTTTCTACAGGAAATGCATCGTGTGCAGACTGATCATGGTGTGGCTTTAGGTTTATTTGGACGACTCAGCACAGATCGCACACCAGGGCCTCATCAAGGCCAATTGAACCTGAAATATCATGGTTTATTACCCCTAGTAGAAGCTGTTCGTTTATTAGCTTTACGCGAAGGTTTAATGCACATTTCTACTTTGCGCCGGATCGAAGCGCTGCATGAAAAATTGATATTAGATAATAATGAGCAAGATTATCTGGTGGGGGCTTTTCATTTACTGACTCGTTTGATATTACGTCAGCAATTGAATGATTTTAGAGCTAATGCAATTGTAGGGCCTTATGTCCCTTTGCAAGCACTGTCTAAACGAGAAAAAACTTTATTAGTTGATAGTCTTAAAGCTATTCAGCGATTGCGTGAGCGAGTACGCAGCGAATTCACTGCAGATATTTTTTGATGAAAAGAGCATAAGCTTCTTTGTTGATATTGAATAGAAGCCATGTATTAAATACATGGCTTTTTTGCCCTCATCACGCATTGCTTAGTATTCAGTTTTATTCAGCAACGCCATTGGAATCTTAAAAGTCGTCTGTTCTTCAATACCGTTCATTTCTCGTACCTGAGTAGCACCCATTGCACGTAGATGTTGCAGCACACCTTGAACTAATACTTCAGGCGCTGAAGCTCCAGCGGTAATGCCAATAGAAGGATCTGTCTCTAACCATTCAGATTGAATGTCACTAGCATCTTCAATTAAATGAGCTGTAATACCCATTTGGCTGCCTAATTCACGCAGACGGTTAGAATTAGAACTATTGCGAGCACCGACGACTAATAGTAAATCAACCTGCTCTGTCAATTCACGCACGGCATTTTGGCGATTTTGCGTCGCATAACAAATATCTTGTAAATCGGGCCCTTGTATATTTGGATAATGCTCACGCAAAGCATTGATCACTGCACGAGTATCATCAACACTCAAGGTGGTTTGTGTCACATAGGCCAGTTTATCGCAATCAATAATATGAAGCTGTTGCACTTCTTCAACACTACATAACACATGCACATGACCTTCTATTTGTCCTCTCGTACCTTCCACTTCTGGATGCCCTGCATGTCCAACAATGATGAGTTCAAAACCTTTTTGATGATAACGCTTGGCTTGATTGTGAACTTTGGTGACCAAAGGGCAAGTGGCATCAATGGCTTGTAGTTGGCGAGTATGGGCTTGTTTGACAATAGTTTGTGCCACACCATGCGCACTAAAAATGCAAATTTTACCCTCTGGTACGTCATTCATATCTTCGACAAAAATAGCACCGCGTTGGCGTAAACCTTCAACCACATGGCGATTATGAACAATTTCATGAAAAACATAGACTGGGGCACCGTGAATCTCTAGTGCTCGTTCAACAATATCAATGGCACGCACCACACCAGCACAAAAACCGCGTGGTTGCGCCAAAGTGATGTTTATGCTCATTCAGCTAACCCTAAACGCTCACCGCGATAGCTGCCATCCATGACACGTTGGCACCAAGTATCGTGGCTTAAATACCATTCAATAGTTTTACGTAAGCCTGTTTCAAAAGTTTCTTCGGGTACCCAGCCTAATTCTTGTTGAATTTTGCTGGCATCGATAGCGTAACGCATGTCATGTCCAGGACGATCTTTGACAAAATGAACCAGTGAACGATGAGGTTTATGGGTAGAACTCGGAAGTAATTCATCCAATGTGTCACATAAAGTATGCACGACATCCAGATTGGTTTTTTCATTGTGTCCACCGATGTTATAGGTTTCGCCTAAGCGACCTTCGCGTAGTACCAACCATAGTGCGCGAGCATGGTCATCAACATAAAGCCAATCGCGGATATTTTGACCATTACCATACATCGGTAATGCTTTGCCTTCCTGCGCATTGAGAATCATCAGAGGGATGAGTTTTTCAGGAAATTGATAAGGGCCGTAATTATTTGAACAATTAGTCGTGACGACTGGCAACCCGTAGGTGTGATGCCAAGCCCGCACTAAATGATCGGATGACGCTTTGCTGGCTGAATAAGGGGAATTAGGTTCATAAGCCATATCTTCTGTAAATAACCCATTTTCTCCCAAACTACCATACACTTCATCGGTCGAAACATGATGAAAGCGGAAATTCGCCTTGCCAGCAGCATCCAAGGTTTGCCAGTATTGCCGCGCTGTTTCCAATAGGTTGTAAGTACCAATAATGTTGGTCTGCATAAATTCCGCAGGCCCGTCAATGGAGCGATCAACATGTGATTCTGCGGCCAAATGCATGATCGCATCTGGCTGATAACGTTGAAATACAGCACTCATGGCATCGCTATCAATAATATCGACCTGTTCAAAGTGATAATTAGGATGTTGAGCAACACTGTCAAGTGAATCCAGATTGCCTGCGTAAGTCAATTTATCAACATTGATAATGGTGTTGTCAGTGGTGTTTAACAGCAGGCGAATGACGGCTGAGCCAATAAAGCCTGCACCGCCAGTAACAATAAGTTTCAAGAGGTCATCTCCAGGTTTAAATCATAATATCCATGCACCGCATGGTAACGTGATGGTAGAGACTGTTGCATGTTAAAGGGACAGGGCTGTTAAAACTTCGACAGTTCATGCAACAGGTGCGCTTGCGCTTTGAATCGCTATTATACGGATTATTGATCGATGTGACGCAGAAGCTTGCTTAAGATATTTGGCATAATCCATGCTCAAATGCCGGAAAAAGTTTTATAACATAGGACAGCCTGAATATGTATGAACCCCATCACGCCCAGCACAGCCATTTTACAGCTTGGGCTGTCGCCTTGAACCCTTTCGGGCACATGCCGCTGGTGCGGATGTCGTACCGATAAACGGTGGAGAATACTCATGTCTGAACAAACTCGCTGGAGTCAAATATTGCAGCCGCTATCCAGTGTTTGGAATACCCTCTCCCATGCTTTGGGTTTATCACGTCTACAAGCGCTTATCAGCTTTCCATTCTTAGGGTTAATGCTCCTATTATTAAGTGCTGGTGTGATTATTTTATTGCAACAAAATAATCACCAGTTTCAATACTTAGAAAAACAAGTGATTCAACAGCAATTATCACAACAAGCAGATAAGCAAGCAGCACAATTAGAACAACAGATAAAACAAGCGCGTCTTGCTGTACAACGATTGCACAGTCATATCAGTCAATTAGATAAAACAGTGCCAATGAATGAAGAACGCTTAACCTACATAAAACAGTTTATGCAACAAAACCTGCATCAACAGCCTCATCAATTCAGCTACTACTATGCTTTTGAAAAAAAAACCGCACAGCAATACTTTAATGAAGAGGCTATGTTAGGTGTGATGTATAAAAATCATCGTCGTTTGAAAATGCCCAATTATAACGAACCCAATACGATGCGTTTTAAGCTGTGGCGTGATTCACATTACTTGAAAAATGAACGGGAAGCTTGGTATCACATTAATAAAACGAGTCCTGATATTCACGTTACCCCTATTTATTTTGATAAAAATTACACCAAAGCTGAAGTGTTCAGTGTCACCCAAGGGATTTATCATAAACGTCAGTTTCAGGGAATGGTCGGCGTAGATATCTTGATCGACAGTTTCTTTGCGCAATTAGAAACGCATAAGATTGCGGCAACAGGCGGTGTTTTTCTAGTGGATTACATTGAAGGTTTACAGTTGACTCGCAGTGGTTTCAGTCAAGATGGAAAATATGGTCAAACCCGCTTATTAGCACCGCATGAGCGTATGCAATACAACTTATATCGAGGAGATACAAAACAAGCAGAGCATTGGAAAGAAGTGCTGACAAATGCGGCTAACGGAATACCCATGATCGGTGCAGACGAACAACCCTATTTAGTGTTTACCCGTCCACTTAAAAATCAACCTTGGACTATAGTGACCTATCAAGCATTAGATGAAGCCCAAGGGAGTATTGAAAGCCATCATAGCTTACTCTGGGGAGTTGGCTTATTAAGTTTATTATTATTACTGGCTTGGATACTCTTTAGATATTTTACTTTACCTTTATGGCGTCTGCATCATGGGTTAGAAAAGTTAGCTGAAAACCCTCAATTACAATGGGGGGAGGTTTTATCTATTTCTGACAGTGGCTCACAAGAACTACAAGAACTTAATCATCAGATATTGTATGTACTTAATAGTCAAACACAGCAAATTAAAACGCACCAAGAAAAAGTACAAAAATTTCAATCTGAACTGAGCGAAAGTGAAGAACGTGAAACGGGTATGGCCTCCTCTTTGGCAGAACAAACACGCCGTTTAAATAAAGTAGAACAAGAAAATGAAAAGTTTAAAACCTTTATACGTAAAGCAAGATTAAACTTACAACAATTAAAGGTGCAAGCTCAACGTTTCAAAGCTCATGCGCAAAAATCTGAATTGAATGCTCAACAAGCAACGATGGAAGCAGGACATGCCAATCAAGCCAAAGCTCAATTTTTAGCGAATATGAGCCACGAATTACGCACACCCATGAATGCTATTATTGGCTACACAGAAATTTTGCAAGAAGATGCAGAAGATTTAGGGCATTTTGACTTTATTCCCGATTTACAAAAAATTCACGGTGCCAGTTATCACTTATTAGATTTGATTAATAATTTATTTGATTTATCAAAAATTGAATCCAGTCAAATGGATTTATATCTGGAAAATTTTGACATCACACCCATGCTACAAGACGTAGCGAATACAGTTCAACCCTTGGTGGAAAAACAAGAAAATGTTCTAAAACTAGAACTACAAGGGGCATTAGGCACCATGAATGCCGATATGACTAAAGTTCGGCAAAACTTACTGAATCTACTGAGCAATGCCAGTAAATTTTCAAAACAGAGTGTGATCACCTTGTTTGCCACTCGTGAAACTCGTGAAAATATAGATTGGATTATTTTCAAAGTCAGTGATGAGGGCATTGGCATTAGTCCAGAACAGATGAGTAAATTATTTCAAGCCTTTACCCGTTTAGACGAAGCCGCTCCTTCGGGAGGGACATTTGGTGGTAGCGGTGTGGGACTCGCCTTGACCAAGCAATTTTGCCAAATTATGGGAGGCGATATTGAAGTCAATAGCGAGCTAGGCAAAGGCAGTGTTTTTACTCTGTCCTTGCCCGCCGATGTCGCATCAATATTACATATGTATTAACTGACGATATATTCTGAAAAAACAAAAGCGATTGATTTTTAACATAAAAAATACTATTTTTTGAAGTGTTGTGCTCTGTTATAGATACAAGCTAACAGCCCATATATCAGTGCTAATGCATCGCTTAAAGCAGAAAAATGAAAGACAAAGCAAAGATGTTTTTCACCAAAATACACCCTCAGATACTTCTGACACTTGAAAAAAAATCGTATACAATGGCTACGCCTGACGTATAAAACTTGTGCGACAAGGTGTAATTAACATATTTGCTGTTTTACAGCTATTTTGCGTGCATGATGCAGATATGTGTGTATTTTTTCGTTTTTAGAGGTTATATCGATGCAAACCGGAACCGTTAAATGGTTTAATGAGACTAAGGGCTTTGGCTTTATTGCACCACAAGGTGGTGGAGAAGATGTATTTGTACATTATTCAGTCATAAAAGGTACAGGATTTAAAGTCTTAAAAGAAAATCAAAGTGTACAATTTGAGTTTACCAAAGGTCCAAAAGGGCTTCAGGCCACTGTAGTTGAAGTCGTCTAATTGGATTAGAAAACTTTATCTTAAGAGTCTTAAAAAACCGCTGTTAGGCGGTTTTTTTTGTAAAACTCAATTAAAAAAGCCCGCATTTGCGGGTTTTTTTTTGAATGCAGATCAATCATGCTTTGATTGAGCAGAAAAATATCCTCTATTGTCACAACATTGAAGGCGTTTCATTCATGTTAAAACTCATTATCGGATTAATAGGCAGTTTATTTCTTTTTCCTGTGTTCGCTTTGGAATGTGAACGCCTTAAACCCGCAGATAACCCCGATATTAGCTACCAATTGAGGGAAGCCGGTACACGTTGTGAAGGCTTTTATCGTTCCAATGTTGGCCATGCTAACCTAGAAGTTGTCTCCTTGTTATATACGCCTTTGCAATATGATTTGAGTAAGGACAAAGCGCTGCATATTCGTTCACCAAAAATTAAAACATCAGCAGTGCTCATACAAGCTATCGGTATTCCGTTGAAATTGTATTACCGCATGGATGCTCAGATAGCACCCGGAAAAAGTTTACATTGGCCTTTAATGCTACTTAAACAGGAAAAAATTCAGGCACGTAGCCTCGGACTCTTCGGACGTTTAGCGCATTCATCTAAAGTATTTGTACCATTACAGGTGCAGCGCGATGGAGAACTGCAAAAACCAGTGTCTCAAACACTGACACTGAGCTTGCGTAGTTCTGTCGATGTTGAACAATTACGTTGGCGTTATGCTTCTGTGCGAGCTAACAACTGTCACACTTGGCATGATTGGATAGAAGTATCACCGCCTTATGGTCGGCGTTTTCGTAGTGGGCGAGCGATGAATTTAACTCTACCCTCAATGAAGGGTCAGCAAATGTGTGTAGAAGTCGCGGCTCAATCGCGCAATGAAGAATGGCTCAAACAATTATTGCGTATTCAGTTAAATAATTGAGTTCTGTAAGATAAGAAGACCTTTCAAACTTAATTGACCACGCCCAATAAAGCACGTACATCTTCTTCTTCGTACAACAAGTGCAAATGATTGAAGGATTTTTTTGCGGAATAATGCAATGCCGCTTTTAGTAAAGGATGGTTATATTGCATTAATTGTTCTCTGTAATTATCCACGTTCACGCCCAGTGCCTGGGTAAATAAATCCTGATGAATATGTTCAATTTGTTCTATAGTGCTGGGGCGTTCTTCATAGTAACGCATGATGCGCTCAATTAAATATTTTTCCCCCGCATTTGACAGCACTTCTAAAGCATTGCCTTGATTGGCTTTGTTATCTGATAATAAGCCACGGCTAATTCTAAAATAAAATTCACGACTTTCATTGGCTAAATAAGTGAGTTCTGTCAATAAGGTATATAAATAATGATTAGCCATTTCTTTTAAGATTTTTTCTACCAATGATTTGGTGGGTGAATCTGTTTCATGACAGCGGTATAGCATCAATAAAGCCGTGTGACGAACAAAAGCTTGAAAGGCAACATCTGCTTGCTGTTTTAATTGCTGGCGTTGCTCATGATTCAATAAAGTATAAGCTAAAGATAACACCTCAAAACGTTCATCTACCGCAATATCTTGGGTGAAAACTTCTTCAATTAAAGCTTCTTTGGCAGAAGTTAAACGTAAATGCAGTAACTCTTTACTTTCTTTGACTAAAATACGGTCTTTTGCACCTAGCAAGCGGATGATAGGCTGCCAGTCATCCGGTGGGGAACAGTCCTTTAAAGCTTGTAATGCCACTATTTTCATTTCTTTGGAAGGAGAATCTAACGCTTTAATGAAATGATGTTTATAGAAATCCAAATGGCCTTTGAGCAAATTAATATAGGTTTTGAAGGCCGCTAATCGAATAGCTAGGTTTTGATGATCTAAAAAAGGTGTGACTAAAGCGCTATAACTCGATTTTTTCATCTCTCCTAAAGCTTGTAAATATAAAGCAAAATCAGATAATTCAGGATGTTCCAGACGCACTAATAAACGGCCTTCCAATGCTATTTTATGAGGATAATGAGGGTTATTGTATAAGCATAAAAAAGTTTCAGTAAATACCTGTGGTCGGGGATGCAATAAAAACTTTTCAATCTTTTGACACAGTTCTTCACGACTTAAATCCTGTTGTCCCAAAGTCCGTATCATTAATCCTATCATTTGTGGATCATGCTCTGTCTTCAGCGCACTGAGTACATAAGAAGCCACATTTTCAGCACCCGGCATGGCGGATAATGTTTCAATACAATAGCGCTTGATCTTGATGTTTTCAGTATGAGCCAGGAGCTGTCCCACCGGATGAATAAAGTGGCGCAGTTTGACAACACGAATCATTTCTAGTGCTGCAATGGTTTCTTGCGGATTGTCACCATACAAATGTTCTTCAACATTTTTACTCAAACTGTCGAGTTTACCCACTTTGCCTTTGCTATTATGGGCAAATAGGTTTCTATTGAGTAAACCAAATACCCCTTCATTGTAAGCAGCCCACTGCGGTAATGCGACGAAAAGACCAATAGCGGCAAAGATTAATGCGAGCAATGGCAAAAGAAACATTTGTGCGGGTTCAGATAAATGAACTTTAATCAACATTAACATCAAACTGGCTATCAATGTGGCAAGAGGAAAAGCAATGCCGTTGATGAATGCTTTGGTCATACCCCACATATTGGGGGGGACAGCGTTAAATAATAAATTATTGGCTGGTGTGCGCAAGGCTCCACGCATTTCTTGATTCACAAATTGTGCTATCACGCCTGCCACAAATCCAAAACGAAATAATAACCCCATCGACACTAAAAACATTAAAACCGGGTGTAATAGATTACTAGCACCCACCCCCATTTTCATAATCAAGCGTGAAGTAACAAACAATTGCAAGATTAACCAAGCCAAATTTCCAAATACTTCATAAGTCGCAAAAAATGCGGCGCGTTCTTTCGTTTCTGGATATTCGCTGGGATAGATTAAAGCTTGATATTGATATTCTAATAACTTGCTTGAAATGACAAAGAACATGAGTCCTAATGCCATATAAAGCATTAATTTTGAATGAATGATAAAAAAGAAAGCACGTTGCATTTCTTGTAAGGGACTGGTCGTGCTGGTGCTGGCTTTTTTTTCATGTCCAGAACGAATCGGCGTGAGTTTCTTGCTGATCACACTGAGCAACATAAAGGCCACGGCATAGGCCAAAGACATGAATAAAATCAACCATTCAGGATTGTTGACGACTTTCAGTAGAAAGATCAACATCATCCCTCCCATCATACCGCCGATGGGTAAACCAGCATTGATAACACCCGTGACACGTTTGAGTTGTACTGTATTGAAATAAGCCGCGATAACGCTGCCAATATGAATAGAAATGAGGACGTAAAACAGAAAGAAACCAACAAAAAAGAGACCATATACCCAAGCATAAGGCAGAAAAAATAAAAAGCGTGCCAGCAGAGCAAACAACCCGCCCCCCGCTAAAAACACAGCTAAAATATGCAGGCCACTGAATTTCTTGGTGTAATTGGCATAAGCCAAGAGGCTAAACATAGCCGTCATGTCAATAAGAATGAACATTTGCGGCAGAATTTCTCCGCCTAAATGTTCAATCAATAAGGTCATGCTAATACTACGGGCGATACTAGAGCCAAAGGCAAACACGAGCATCACTAAAAAAAAGTAACGCACGGCTTCCCATTCGTTGGCTTTAATGGAAAACAGACGATGGAGTAGGCGCGTCATGGTGAGGTAGGCTTAGAGATCACGGGTTTTCATCATTTCCCGCATCCGTCGAATCAACACTTTAATAAAACCAAATGCAATGGCCGGATATTCATGAGCCAATTGCTCCATATCATTACGCTCAATGACTAAAAAAGCACATTGCCCTTCGCAACGTGCTGTAGCTGTGCGGGTTTCGGCATCAAATAAGGCCAATTCGCCTAAAAAATCATTTTCTCCCACGGTCACCACATGATGTTGTGTGCCATCGCGCTCTTGCAGAATTTGTACATTACCGGAGACAACGATAAACAACTTATCGCCAATATCTCCTTGATAAAATAAGGTATGTCTATCTTCATAGGCTTCTTCGGTCGCAATCGTGGAAATCATATAAATATCCTCCGTTTTAAGCGCTGAAAACAGCGGTAAACGGTTAAGAACAATGATTTTTTCCAGTGGGATCATGGCGGTTTAAGTACCTAAAAGAGTCAGCTCATCTGACAGAAGCGAGGGTATTGAGCAGATGTGACGATTTTACCGCTTTCTGTAACACCTGGCAGGTTTTTAATGCACAGCTAATGCCGTTTTGTATCAGCATAGCCTTAGAGCCTATACGAAAATGGGATAATCGGCTGCAAACCCACCCTTTTGGTCAGGATTTCCGCTTTTTATCAACGAATAGCGCGCTATTCGCCTTAAAAAACCGAAAATCCTGCCTCAAAATGGCGAATTTTCGCTTCGATTCCCCATCTTCGTATAGGCTCTTAATTGATGATTGTCATGCGATGTCAACTAAAGAAGGCTACCCATTGCCATCATCAGACACACCACCGCATGAGTGAGCAGCACTAGCGGAATTGTCGGCAGCAGCTTGCCTTGCAGCACGTTGTGTACTGCTGCTAGGGCTGGTACCAGTGCCAACATGCCCCAGTGCATTCCGTCGGGTAACGGTGCGAATAATATCAGCGCAAAGCCTAGCGCAAATAGCACTGCCAGCCCGTAGGGGGCATATTTTTCGCCCAAACGCACGGGGAGCGTATGCTTCCCAGCTCGACGATCAGCAAGGAGATCTGGCAGCGAGTTTACCCACAAAATCGCAGCGGTAAAAATCCCCACAATCACGCCCAGCCACCAGGCTGACACTGGAATCTCACCCAGTTGAATCCATACCGTGCCAGCGACTGGCAGCACACCGAATGCCAACGCAATCGTGACATCCCCCAGACCACGGCAGGCTAAACACGGCGGCGCGGAATAAAACACCGCTAAAACGCCCCCCGCTAGGCCGATCCACAACAACGTGACTCCCGTCAGCCAGATCATCCATATACCGATGATGACTCCACCTAGCAGCAAGAATGCGCCTAGCCAAAATGTTTCGGCAGCGCTGAGTACATTGTTTTGAATAAAGCGGCTGCCGCCGGAGAATGGATAAATCCGCTCTTGGTTGCCATTATCGTTGTGGATGTCGTAGTAATCGTTTAGCACATTCGCGCCAGCGTGAAATAGGATCATGGCGAGCACGGTGAGCAAAGCCCATTCTTCCTTGAATACCGCCTCTTCGCTCCAGGCCAAAGCCAATGCGCAAAGAATGGAGAAGACTGAGGCGGTAAAAAACGCCGGACGGGTAGCAGCAAGCCATGTGAAAAAACGGTTTGGCAGAGTGGTTTGATGGTAAATATCTAAACTGGGTTCACGCATTCTTTGTTTCCTCCGTAAAACCCACAGAGTAACGTATCTTAGCGGAGAAATCAGTTGACCTATATCTTTAAGTTCAACTCTTTCTTGCCTCTGGCACTTTGCGTGGAAACAAAATAATGGCTTTGATGGCGCAGAGTGCCCATTGTTGTTCATGGGTGGCACACTGGTGTCAAAATCAAGAGTATAGATAAATAACATCAGTTGTATTAATTAGTTCTATTTGGATTGAACTCTTAAATATAATTAAAATAACTCAAGGGGCATAAAAGAACATCCAGTATTTAAAGGGAGCGTAGGCAACATCAATAATTTAGTGTTATCCCTAAAATTCTGCAAATCAGGTAAGTGGGCTGTATTTGGGTGGCACGACACATCTGATGTCTTCTATTTACCTTCACATGTTGCTGCTACGGTCGCTTTTTTTCCCATCACTATACGTCTAATCATTGTCTCTTGATAACACTATCCATGCGGGTCTAAACCCTTTTCAGGGGGCGCGCCACCGTCCAAAGTAGAAGCCAGTATTGGAATAGTGACTTATAGGTTTTATGTCAAAACATAGGGCTTTTGAAGTTGTCTATTGAAGTTTAATATGGATAATCAATATATACCATTCTATTCATTCACTACTCTTAAATAGCCCAAAAAATGACCCAACAAGCTGATTCTAATGTTTTTTATGCTCAAGGCTGGAAAACAGATTACCTCCATGCTGAATATGGTGAAGGGATTTATCTTTATGATCATCAAGGCCAGCAGTATTTGGATGCGATTGGAGGTACGCACTGCATTACAATTGGTTATGGGGTGGATGAAATTGCCCAAGCAATGGTAGAGCAAGCTAATAAAGTATCCTTTACCCACAAAGTAAAATTTACCAGTGATGCGCAAGAAGAGTTAGCCACATTGATTGCGGATATGGCACCTGATGAGCTTCGGCATGTTTTATTTGTGACAGGTGGATCAACGGCTAATGAAATGGCGATGCAATTAGCTCATTATTACCATATTGCTCGAGGCAAACCCAGTAAATACCGTGTCATTGGACGTTGGCATAGTTATCATGGACGCACAACAGCCACCCTTTCCATGTCTGGCAGTTTGTTCGCTCGACGTAGTGATATGTTGCACTATCAACATGATTTCCCTCATATCCAAGCGCCGCATTGCTATCAATGTCCTTATCAGCATGTAAATCCAGAATGTGAATTAACCTGTGCCACTGAATTAGCCAGAACCATCGAACAGGAAGGTGCCGATACGATTTCCGCCTTCATTGCCGAACCCATTGTCGGTGGAGCCGGTAGTGCAATTACGCCCCCTCCTGGATATTATGAAAAAATACGTGAAATTTGTGACACTTACGATATTTTATTCATCGCAGAAGAAGTCATCACTGGATTTGGGCGTACAGGAAAAAACTTTGGCATCCAGCACTGGGATGTATCGCCGGATTTAATCACTTCAGCCAAAGGTTTAAGTAGTGGTTATGCCCCAATGGGCTGTGTCATTTTACGTGAAAATGTGGCAGAAACATTTTTTGCCAGTCAACGCAAAGGTGTTCCCACTTTTGTCACCTATTCAGGGCATCCCATCAGTTGTGCCGCAGCCCTAGCAGTACAAAAATATATACAGCAAAATCAGCTTATTGAGCAATGTCAGCAACGTGGTGACTACTTAAAACAAGCTTTAAGTCAATTAGCCTATAGTCAAGAGCTGATGGGGGATGTACGGGGTAAAGGCTTGTTATTAGGTGTGGAATTTGTGCAAAACAAAGGCACCCACCAGCCTTTGCCACGTCAACAACAATTTACTGAAACTTTAGTTAAAACAGCCTTTGACAATGGTTTGATCTTGCGTGGTCGCCCAGGTACGGGCACAAGCCTCGACGGAGATCATATTTTGTTGTCCCCTCCCTTTGTGATTTCTGAAACAGAATGTGATGAATTAGTTGAACGATTAGCCAGCAGCATCAAACAAACCTGCAAGCTAACGGGTCTTTCCTCTTAAACTAAGCACCATTCAAGTATTCCTTCCCCCTGACTGAGAAATAACTATGTTAATTAATAGCATTGCATTAATAGCTATTCTATTTTATGGCTACCTAGAACTAAGAAAAACTAAGCACTTACAAATGCGAGATGAGCTTCAGCAAAAAACCGCGCCCGATACTGCAATGTCTCAACGTATGAAAGGTTTATTTAAGGATGTAGAACAAAAAAGCCAAGCTCAGCAGACATCCCAGTTTCAAAAAGACACGCAACGAAACTTTCTATTGTCTATTGTGTCTCTCTTGTTGACGGGTTTAGCACAACTATTCCCCGTACTTTACCCTCTGAATATTTTAGCGGCTATTTTATTAATTTATGCCAGTCGTATTATTCATATTAATGCTTTTAGAGTATTAAAACGGGGTAAGATCAATGTCAATGCATTAATGACGATAACTTTAACGACTTTATTATTAACACAGCAATTTTTTATTGCCAGTGTCATATTTATTGTCATCGGTGTGGCCTTTAGCATTACAGATCGTATTGCTTATAAGACTAAACAACAATTCACCCGTATTTTTGATCAACATCCTGACTATGTATCGGTTTTAAAGGAAGGCGAAGAAGTCAAAATGGCTTTTGATGAGTTGCAAGTAGATGATAGAGTCATTGTTCATGCGGGAGAAATGATCCCCGCAGATGGTGTGATCACAGAAGGTCATGCAACGGTGGATCAACACTTATTAACAGGTGAGGCTCAACCTATTGAAAAAGCTACGGGAGATGGCGTTTTTTCTTCCACATTAATGCTGTCGGGTAAAATACAATTTAAAGTACAAAAAGCCGGGGCAGATACCACGGTTGCCAAAATCAAAGATGTACTGAAAGAAACTATTGAGTTTAAATCTACAGTACAACTACGCGGTGAAACTTTTTCTGAACGCTTAGTTAAGCCCATCATTGTTGCTAGTGGCATCGCTTATCCTTTAGTGGGTTTTCCGGGTGCTCTAGCCGTCTTAAATACTCATCCTAAAAATAAAACAATGGTGTTATCCCCGATCACCATGATGAATTACTTAAATATTGCATCCCAGCAGGGCATTTTAGTTAAAGATGGGCAATCTTTAGAGCTGTTAAGCAAAGTCGATACATTAGTTTTTGATAAAACGGGAACATTGACGGAAGAACAGCCACATGTGGCTAATATTCATTGCTGTGCAGACTGGGATGAAAATAGGCTGTTAAGTTATGCAGCCGCAGCAGAATATAAGCAAACCCATCCTTTAGCCAGAGCTATTTTACAAGAAGCTACACAGCGTCAATTAGATATTCCCACCTCTGTCAATAGTGAATGCCATTTGGGCTATGGTTTAATGGTTGAAATGGATCATCAAGTTTTTCATATTGGTAGTGAGCGTTTCATGCGACAAGAAAATATTGATATTCCTGAAAATATTCAACACCAGCAACAACAAGCACAAGAAGCAGGTTATAGTTTAGTGATGCTGGCAGTGGATAAACAACTGGCTGGGGCTATTGAGTTGCGTCCTACTTTACGTCCAGGCATTAAAGAGCTGATTCATTCCATAAAACAAAAACACAATATTAAACACACCTATATCATATCGGGTGATCATGAAATACCTACTCAGAAGTTAGCTCAAGAACTAAACATTGATCATTATTTTGCAGAAGTGTTACCTCAAGATAAAGCCGATAAAATAAAACAGCTTCAAGATCAAGGTTGTTTTGTTTGTTATGTAGGGGATGGCATTAACGATGCGATTGCTTTAAAAACGGCGCAAGTGTCAGTGTCTATGCAAGGTGCTTCTACTGTAGCGACAGATACCGCGCAAATTATTTTAATGCATTCTGGGCTTAAGCAGCTTTCTCACTTATTTGATCTCGCCAAAAGCTTTAATAAAAACATGAACATTACTTTTGGAATCTTATTGCTGCCTTCATTAATTGGTTTAACGGGTGCGTTCTTATTTGGCTTTGATATTGTCAATACTGTGTTTATTAATATGACAGGTCTGGCTTTAGGACTTGGCAATGCAGTGCGGCCTGTATTTCAATATAAAAATGCCGTGAAATAAACCAAATGTTTTCATCCGTTTTATATCACCTGCGTCAGGTGAGTTCTTTTAATTTCTCTAATACCCTTTGCAACAAGTCTAATGTCTAATAATGAAACCTAACTTATCTTCTTTTCGTCCTGCCACCCTATTAGAACTGCTTCGTCACCGTGCTCAACATCAGCCCCAAAAACAGGCTTACTCCTTTTTGGTGGATGGCGAGCATGAGCAGGATCGTCGTACTTATGGTGATTTAGACCGTCAAGCGCGAGTGATTGCCGCGCAATTGCAAACTTTATGTGAACCTGGCGACCGTGTTTTGCTGTTGTATCCCGCAGGCGTGGAATACATTGCCGCATTTTTTGGCTGTTTGTATGCGGGTGTAGTGGGCATTCCTGCGTATCCCCCACGCCGTAATCGCTCTGATATTCGTTTGCAGGCCATAGCTGGTGATGCAGGCACGCGCATTATCCTGACTCAAACTGATATTTTTGTGCATTTGGACAAAAAACTGGAATATGTCCAGGAACTGAAGACTTTTAATTGGATAGCGACCGACCAGCTTGAGCAACATCTCGCTGATGATTGGCAAGAACCCAATAATATCAAGCCGGATACGTTGGCTTTTTTGCAATACACCTCTGGCTCAACAGGCACACCCAAAGGTGTGATGGTTACGCACGGTAATCTGATTCATAACTCTGAACACATGGCAACGGTGTGGTTCTCTGATGCTACACCTGACGATAGCATGGTGACTTGGTTACCGATCTTCCATGATATGGGCTTGATTTTTGGTGTGTTACAACCCTTGTATCATGGCTTTCCTTGTTACTTAATGGCTCCGGCTGCCTTTGTGCAACGGCCTTTGCGTTGGTTGCAAGCGATGTCTAAATACCGTGCCACTCACAGTGGTGCCCCTAATTTCGCCTATGATTTAGCCGTCGAAAAAATCACTCCAAAACAACGTGAACAACTGGATTTAAGCCACTGGCGCATGAGCTTAAATGGTGCAGAACCGGTACGCGCTGATACGTTTAAACACTTTTACGAATACTTCAAACACGCAGGCTTACGTGAAACTACACTGTGTCATGGCTATGGTTTAGCTGAAGCTACACTGGTTGTTGGTGGAGCACGCATACAAGAATCCACCGAAGCCTATTATGTACACAATGCAGAACTGGAAAAACACCATGCCGTTGCTGCCCCCGAAGGCGAGGGCTTATCTTTAATCAGTTGGGGTTTTCCTGCCGAGGATGCGCGTGTTGCCATCATAAATCCCGACACTTTATGTGAATGTAAACCCGCAGAAGTGGGAGAAATTTGGGTAAAAAGCCCTAGCGTGGCGATGGGCTATTGGCTGCGCGAAGATGCCACTAAAGAGACTTTCCAAGCTTATATGACCGACACTCAAGAAGGGCCCTTTTTGCGTACTGGTGATTTAGGTTTTCAGCGTGAAGATGGACACTTGTTTGTGACCGGACGTTTGAAAGACGTGGTGATCATTCACGGCGGCAATCATTATCCTCAAGACATTGAATATACGGTAGAAAAAGCCCATCCTGATCTACGTCTCGCAGGCGGTGCGGCGTTTACCGTCACCGTGGCTGGTAAAGAACAATTAGTCATTGCCCAAGAAGTTGAACGCACAGCAATGAAGACCATGAATGCAGACGACATCATGGGCGCGATTCGCCAAGCTGTTTCCTTAGAACACGAAGTGCCAGTGTATGCCATTGTGCTGTTGCGCCCTGCTGCCGTGCCAAAAACTTCCAGCGGCAAAATCCAGCGCCGTGGTTGTCGCCAGGAATATTTAGAGGGGACGCTGAAAGTGATTGCCGAGTGGCGGCAATCTTCCGAACCAACGATGGTTCGTTCTGATAGGACGGGTCATCGTGACGTATCAGTGAACAAAGCTGAGTTGCAGAACTGGCTGCTAGACACTTTGCAGCAACGTTTGAAAATACCTGCTGCGCAAATCGATCTGGGTGAGCCGCTGGCGCGTTATGGCTTAGATTCCATGACCGCCGTAGCGATGTCTGGCGATTTGGCGAGCTGGCTAAACCGCCCTCTGCCTAGCACTTTACTGTACGACTATCCTAGCCTCAACGAATTAATGGACTACATTCTCGGCGAAGAGGTTGATAGTAGGGCAGGCCAGCAGAGCGCCATCCGCCCAGTGCAAAACAATGAACCCATCGCTATCATCGGCCTAGGTTGTAGCTTCCCCGGTGCAGTCGGTGCACAAGCTTTTTGGGATTTACTCAGCCAAGGTACAGACGCAATTCGAGAGGTGCCTGAATCACGTTGGTCGCTAGACGAATTTTATGATCCCGATCCCAACAAAGCAGGCAAAATAAGCACGCGCTTTGGCGGTTTTCTCGAAGATGATCAAGTGTTTGAATTTGATCCGCAGTTCTTTGGAATGGCTCCACGCGAAGCTGAACGTGTAGACCCTCAACAACGCCTGCTGCTCAATACGACCTGGCAAGCCTTAGAACATGCGGGCATAGCTCCCGACTCCTTGGCGGGCAGCTTTACGGGGGTCTTTATTGGCATCAGCTTGAATGATTTCACCCGTGTACAAGAACAATATAGCCTTACGCCTGATACCTACACGGGCACAGGCAGCGCTTTTTCCATTGCGGCCAATCGCCTGTCTTACACTTTCGATTTTCGCGGCCCAAGTGTTGCTATAGACACCGCGTGCTCTTCTTCCTTAGTGGCTATCCATCAAGCCTGCCAAGCCTTAAAACAGGGCGAAGCCAGTTTAGCGCTGGCGGGCGGTGTCAATCTCATTCTAACGCCTGATCTCAGCATGACTTTCTCCAAAGCCGGTATGCTCGCTCCCGACGGACGCTGCAAAACCTTCGATGCCAGCGCAGATGGCTATGTACGCGGCGAAGGTTGTGGGGTATTGGTGCTCAAACGTTTAAGCGATGCCGAACGCGACAATGATCGCATTCTTGCCGTGATCAAAGGCTCGGCGGTGAATCAGGACGGGCGCAGCAACGGCTTGACCGCACCGAATGCTTTGTCACAACAAGCTGTACTGCATCAAGCGATGGATAATGCGGGCGTATCGCCTACTGAAATAAACTATATTGAGGCGCACGGCACAGGCACAGCACTGGGCGATCCGATAGAAATGGCGGCTTTGAAGGCGGTATTGGGCAAGGGAGATACGCCTTGTTGGGTGGGTTCGGTGAAAACCAATATCGGACATCTGGAAGCCGCCGCAGGTGCGGCAGGCGTGATGAAAACTGTGCTGGCGATGCAACATCAACACATTCCGCCGCATTTGCATCTGCAATCCTTAAATCCGCATATCCATATTGATGACAGTCGTTTGCAAGTACCGACGCAGGCACAAGTCTGGGAAAAACCCTGCGCGGGCGTGAGTTCTTTTGGCTTTGGCGGAACAAATGCGCATCTGATTCTTGCGCCTTATGAGGATGCAGAGCACCAAGGGCTACATTCCCATGCCGAGACAGATGCTCTTCAAATACTCACATTATCAGCAAAAAATCTTCAAGCTCTGAATGAGTTGCGCGAAAGCTTTGCGGATTACCTGGCACAAACCCGCAATACTTGGGCGGACATCGCCTATAGCGCTAACACCGGGCGCAATCATTTTAAATACCGCCAAGTTGTGCTTGCGCCTACCGCCAATCTGGCTTCACAAGCATTGGAAAAAGCCCCGCTAAAAGAATGGTCAGCGCCCCCCAAAGTAGCCTTTTTGTTCACTGGACAAGGAGCGCAATATGTGGGCATGGGGCGCGAACTGTACGCAACACAACCCGTGTTTAAGCAGGCTTTGGATGAATGTGCCGCGATTCTAAAAACGCATCAAATAGATGTGTTGTCAGTGTTATTTGCCGAACAAGACTCACCTGATGCGGCATTGCATCAGACGCGCAATACCCAGCCTGCCATGTTTGCACTGCAATATGCTTTAGCTCAATTGTGGCAATCCTGGGGCATCACAGCGGATGCAGTGCTGGGGCACAGCGTCGGACAGTATGCAGCGGCTTGCGTCGCAGGTGTGCTGAGCGTGGAGGAGGGGCTGCGCTTGATCGCAGCACGCGGGCGTTTGATGCAGGCGTTGCCGCCAGAAGGCGCGATGTTGGCAGTGGCTTGCGACCTGGAGACCTTAACGCCTTGGCTGGCAGGCAAAGAAGACAACATATCTTTGGCGGCACACAACGGGCCGCAAAGTCTGGTCGTGTCAGGCGACAAAAGCACCTTAGAAGACATTGCAAAACGCTGCGAAACCCAAGACATTAAGCATAAATACTTGCAAGTGTCACACGCTTTCCATTCGCCGCTAATGGATGCCATGTTGGATGATTTCCATGCTGTAGCAGCACAGTGCCACCTGCAAACGCCTCACATGGCATTAGCAGACAATGTGGGTGGCGGCTTGGCGGGAGATGATGTGCTCACGCCTGATTATTGGTGTCGCCATGTTCGCCAGCCCGTGCAATTTCTTGCCAACATGGACGCTTTGCAGGACATGGGTTGCAATGTTTTCGTGGAAATAGGCCCCCGCCCTGTGTTGCTGGGAATGGGGCAGCAATGCTTAAGTGCCGTGAATCATTTATGGCTGCCCAGTCTGCAAGAAGATCAGCCGCAAGCGCTATTGACTGCGGTGGCCCAGCTTTATCAACGGGGGGTAGACATTAATTGGACAGCGTTTTACGCGACGCTAAAAGCGGCGCGTGTCGATCTACCGACTTATCCGCTGCAAACCCAGCGCTGCTGGCCTCAGCCACAAGCGCCGCGTGTGTCCTCAGCGCGTCACACACATCCGATTTTAGGTGCTCGTTTAGAGTCGCCAGCATTACGCAATACGTCCGTGTTCCAAGCGGACATCAGCGCAGAACATCCCGCCTTTTTAGTCGATCATCAAGTCTTTGACACCGTAGTGCTACCTGGAGCCGCGTATCTGGATTTGGCTTTGAGCGCCGTCCGTGCAACAACACCAACCGATGTACTGACTTTGCAAAATGTGATGTTCAAACAAGCTTTGGTGTTGCCGGACAATACGGCTGTAAAAGTGCAAACCTTATTATCGAGTGATGGAACGTTTGAAATTTACAGCCAAGACGACGCAGGCGAGTGGTCATTACATGCACAAGGTGAAATATCCCCTGTAGGGTGGAATAGCGATGACGTACTCCACCCGCCCATGCCACCCATCCAAGCTACTTTTGCTGAAGTAGAACATCTGGATGTTGCGCAACACTATCAACAATTCCGTACCCGCCATATTGATTATGGAGAGGCATTTCAAGGCATCCAAAGCCTGCAATGCCTAGGTTCGCAAGTCTGGGCAGCGCTACGCTTGCCTCAATCTGACAATGGACAATACGCACTGCATCCTGTTTTGCTCGATGCGGCTTTTCAAGCGATAGCTGCCGCTTTCCCAAAAGCGTGCGCAGAAGCCACTTATATCCCTGTTGGCCTAGAAAACTTGTACTGGCAAGCACCACTCACCGACCCAGTGTATTGCTTGATTGATGTGGATGACCGTGAGCAACCCCGCTTGTTTTATGCAGATGTGTATTTATGGGATCAGCAAGGTCAGCCGCTCGCCGCTTTACAAACACTTAAATTGCTATCAGTTCGTGCAGATGTCCTGGGCACGCAAGAGTCGCTCAATGATTGCTTGTATCAAGTGGAATGGCAGCCGCAGGCGAGTAGAGGCTTGCCACCGCAATTTATCCCCGATGCCAGACTGCTTCGCGATCAAGTCATCGAACATGCCACGCACACCGTACAGACCAGCACCTTACAATTTAAGCAATCACCCTTGCTGGACATAGAACAGAACAGCAAAGCATCCTCTGATGATGCGCTTATCAGTTTGAATGAATTGGATTTTTATAAAGAATTACTGCCTCAAATTGAGCAAGCCAGCGGTGCTTTTGTGCGCTTGGCTTTAGAAAAACTCGGTTGGCAGCCCAGTGCAGGCGAATGGATAGTGGTCGAAAACTTGCGCCAGCAATTGGGCGTGATCGATGCGCATCAACGTTTGTTTGCACGTTTGCTGGACATACTGGCAGAAGATGGCGTGCTGCGTGCGATGCCAGCGGGTTATGAAGTGCTCAGCCCTCTCAGCAGCGAGCAAGACCCCGTGGCTTTGTTAGATGAGTTACAAGGCCGCTATACGCCAGCTCATGCGCAATTGACGCTATTATCTCGTTGTGGTGCCGAACTGGCAGAGGTCTTAAGCGGCACAACCGATCCGTTGCAATTACTGTTTCCCGAAGGCGATCTGGATACGGCGACACATCTTTACCGCAACACGCCGTTTGCGCTGTATTTAAATGATCTGGCACAAAGTACGGTGCGCAACATTGTGACGAAGTTGCCTGCGGGTCGTCTGTTGCGCGTGTTGGAGATCGGTGCGGGCACGGGCGGCACGACAGCGCATTTGTTGCCCGTGCTGCCTGCACAACAATGCCATTACGTATTCACCGACCTTTCTACAAGCTTCTTCACCCAGGCGAAGGCGCATTTTAAAGACTATTCTTTTGTTGAATATCAGCGCTTGAATATTGAACAAAACCCTGAATCACAAGGTTTTATTGCACATGATTTTGACTTGATTGTTGCCGCTAATGTGATTCACGCCACGGCTGATTTAGAACAAAGCCTGCAACATATTCAGGAATTGTTGCGCCCTGGCGGTCTGTTATTGCTGTGGGAAGTCACTTCAAAGCAACGTTGGCTGGATTTAATTTTTGGTCTCACCGACGGTTGGTGGCGCTTTACTGATACAGATTTACGCCCGAATTATGCGCTGTTATCCCCTGTGCAATGGCAAAAACTGCTGATGCAACAAGGTTTTTTTAACACGGCCTTATTATCTCCCGATCACTTAAGCCCAGGCTTAAATGTGCAGCAAACCCTCATTACTGCACGAATGGATGATCAAATGCTGCAAGCCGTTGATGAATGTTGGTTGCTGTTTGCGGATTCTTGCGGCATTGCGGCACAAGTGGCACAGCTTTTACGCCAAGCAGGGGGGCGTGCGGTGTTGGTGAAATCTGCCTCCACATATCAGCGACTCAGCCCCGATGAATTTCAAATCCAAGTCGAACAAGCAGAAGATTATCAACGTTTATTCAATGAGTGTGATGCAGATTTGACCCACGTTTTGCACTTGTGGAGCTTATTAAATGCACCTGCCCACACATTGGATGAAGCCGGTTTACAAGCCGCTTTGTATAACGGTTGCTTAAGCAGTGTGTATCTATTGCAAGCCTTATTGCAGCAACAACGCACGCCAAACGTATGGTTGATAACACAACAAGCGCGTGCTGAAGGTGTGGCGCAATCCGCGTTATGGGGTATGGGGCAAGTGGTGCCCTTGGAACATCCTGAATTTAATGCCAAGCGCCTCGATTTAACGGCAGAGCAAACAACGCAACACAGCGCATCCCGTTTATTTGAAGAAGTGCTGACCAACACCGACACAGAACAACAAATCGCCTTAAATAATCGAGGGCGTTTTGTGGCTCGTTTGCAGCCATATCCCGCTGAAAAACCACCTATTCCACGTTTTAACTCAAAAGCGACCTATTTAATCACAGGCGGTCTGGGTGCTTTAGGCTTATTGTTGGCGGAATGGATGAGCCAACATGGGGCGCGTTATTTCGTGCTGACAGGCCGTCGTGGCGCAACACCTGAAGCCCAACCACAGCTTGACGCACTGGCACAAGCAGGCGTGCGGATTAAAGTGATGCAAGCTGATGTGACTCGCTTAGAACACATGCAAGCCGTGTTTAATGATTTAGCAGACTTACCGCCATTGCGCGGTGTCATCCACAGTGCAGGCGTTTTAGCCGACGGCGTTATCGCCAGCCAAGATGCCCAGCGTTTCCAACAAGTGCTGGCACCGAAAGTACAAGGCGGCTGGCATTTGCATCAACTTACGCAAGACAAAGAACTGGACTTCTTCTGGTTATTCTCCTCTGCTGCCGCATTATTGGGTTCTCAAGCCCAAGCCAATCATGCGGCGGCTAATGCATTTTTAGACGGTCTAGCCGCGTATCGCCGCAGCATGGGCTTGCCCGGTTTGAGCATCAACTGGGGCGTGTGGAGTGACATCGGTGCAGGAAGCACAGCAGAAAGTCTGATGGCGGGGCGCGGCATTGGCAGTATCACACCCGCGCAAGGGGTGCGTTTACTGCCTACGCTATTTGCCGCTCAAACGGCACAAATCGGCGTTGTGCCACTAGATTGGGCGACGTTTATGAAACACGAAGGACGCGCCAATCCTTTTTTCAATGCTTTTGCAATACAGCAAGAAGAAACGGATACCGAAACGTGGTTAGACAAGCTAAACAATTTGGAGGCGAAAAACCAGCTTGAAGCCTTGCAACATGACTTACAACAGCAAGTTGTACAAGTATTAGCATTGGATGCACATTCCACCATAGACATTGAACAAAGCTTTCTCAGTTTAGGCATGGATTCTTTAACTTCTATGGAGTTTCGCAACCATTTGCAGGCTCATTTGCACTGTCACCTACCTACCACAGTGATTTTTGAACAAGCCAATATCGAGCGTTTAGCTGTCTTTTTACAAGATAAGGTCTTGCAGACACAAAACACTGCTGAGCCTTTACCACTTAAAACCTTACAACAACATCTACATCCCGCTCCCAAAGGTGCTCAACTACCGCTGGCTTTTTCACAATTACGTTTTTGGTTGAATTATCAACGTCACCCCAATGATTGTATATATAACACTTTTAATAGTTTCAAAATAACCGGGGAATTGTCGATAGAACGCTTGCAACAAGCATTCAATGTTTTGATCAAACGTCATGCCGTGTTACGCACTCGGTTTCAAGCAGAACATGATAGAACCTTACAAATCATTGAAGCCGACAAGAAAATCCCCCTCGTTGTAGAATCACTGGAACACTTGTCCAGCACAGAAAAAGACAATGTTCTAAAGCAACACACTCAATATGAAAATACTACGCCATTTGATTTAAGTGCAGGTATTGTATTGCGTTTACACCTGTTCTGCCTGTCAGAACAAGAGCATATGCTGACTGTATCAGGGCATCACATTGTATTGGATATGTGGTCTTTAATGCGTTTGCTACAGGAATTGAATCAAACCTATACTCAATTAATCAATGAAAAACCGCTCGCTGAACACTCACCTACAGTACAACTAGCCGATGTAGCTTATTGGCAACATCAATCATTAAATACCGAAAAACGCGCTATTCGCCAAGCCTATTGGCAAACCCTGCTGCACAATGAACCCGCACTCTTAACGCTACCGACTGATTATCCTCGCCTTGAAAAGCCTGATCAGCAAGTCAACACACATTGGCAAATACTGCCATCGACTATGCTCAAAGACTTACAGGCACTAGCACGTCAGCAACAGAGCACATTATTTAATGTATTGCTCACCACCTATGCCACGCTTTTATGGCGTTATAGCGGGCAACAAGATTTTATGATGGGATGCCCTGTATCGAATCGTGATGGTGTTCAATTAGATGAAATTATGGGGTGCCTTGCCACGGTATTGTTAATACGTGTGCATATCAAACCACACGAAGCTTTTGCAGATTTTCTACAAAGAATGCAAACCCAAGTTGTTTCTGCATTGGAACATCAAGATGTGCCTTTTGAGCAATTGCAACCTGAACGTGATCTCAATGCGCAGCCGTTATTTGGTACCTTTATGAATTTTTTATCTCAGTTGGTACAGACTAAACATCACAGTCACCAGGCGCTTAACATTACACTGCATTCTCTTGGCGGTTCTGTCATGCGAGTAGATTTTGGTTTAGGGATTCGGCAAGAAAAAGAGGCTTTGCACTTTGGCTGGCGTTATAAACAGGCTTTATTCAAAGCGGATACGATTGAACAGAGAGCCGCATATTTTCAACAAGTCTTACAACAGGTCTTGAATGATGTGGAAATATCCTTAGCGGATTTATCCTCAAAGGAAGAGACACTCCCCGCTTAAATCTCAAGCCTTTTTTCTTAAATGAATGGTCGTGTCTCCCTGCGGGGCAAAACGTTGCGGCGAATGGGTTACAATCTGGGTTAAATATTAGACTGGTTGCGAGGGTAGGGTAGTAAGAATTATTTGAGACTAGGTGAGATGAGACAGAACTAGATGAAATTTACAAGTTGCTGATTTACTTTAGAATCAGTGCTGGACGAGTGGTTCTGTTTATTTGAGATTCCAGCCTAGATTGACTTAGTTTATTTTGCTATGGATTGCGGTAAACCAACGGTTTTAGTGGGTTCTGTCAGGGTAGCTTAATTTTGCGTGGTCAATATGTTGTTGTGAGTAAACAACCCGGTAAACAACCAGTAAACAACTTATTATACTTACGCAACTAAGTTGCGTTTATAACAAACTTCCCTGGCGCTTCTTCAGCCACAACTTAGCTTGTTCGCTGATGATGGTGCGAATCCAACGTTCTGATAGATCGTATTTTATAGCCAGCGCGTGGTGGTTGCTACCGTCAAATTCCTTGTAAATGTGCATATCTCTGATTTGATTATGCAGACTATCCCCTTTAGGAAAATAATCTTGCGTCCCGCCTAACGCATGATCACATATAGATAGTAACACCTTGATAGACGTATCAACGGGGTCACTGATTTCTTCGGTTAACGCCAGTTCAATAGCCTCATAGACATCAACTAATCGCGCAGGCCACTTAGCTTTATCCTGTTGCATCGCTTACTCCTTATTATCCACGTCATCAAACCGCGTGTATTGCCCCTGAAACCGCAGCATCACAGTCCCTAACGCGCCGTTACGCTGCTTGGCTGTGATCAGTTCAGCCAAACCCTTGGCTTCTGAATCTGGGTTATACACCTCGTCTCGGTAAATAAACAAAATGACATCCGCATCTTGTTCAATCGCCCCTGAGTCGCGCAAATCAGCCATTTTAGGCCGCTTATTTTCACGGTTTTCAACGCCGCGATTCAGTTGTGATAGCGCTATCACAGGCGTGTCCAATTCCTTAGCCAAAGCCTTAAGGTCTCTGGATATTTCAGAGACCTCCTCATTGCGATTGTCTTTGCTGCTACCTCGCATCAGTTGCAGATAATCCACCACAATCAGCCCTAAATGCCCGTGTTCTTGCTGAACCCGCCGCGCTCTAGCGCGTAAATCCATTGAAGACAATCCCCCTGTGTCATCAAATAACAACAAATCATTGCCGTTGTGTTGATCAGATTGACTGATAGCCGCTGTTAATCGAGGCCAGTCGTCGTCATCCAGAGCACCATCGCGCAGCTTCTTTAAATTCAGACGGCCCAGTAAAGACAGAAAACGAAAACCCAACTGCTCAGCAGGCATTTCCAGGCTAAAAAACAGCACTGGTTTTTGTGTGGCGACCACTGCATTAAACGCGAATTGCAGTACCAAGGCCGTTTTTCCCATACTGGGCCGCGCCGCCAAAATAATCATGTCGCTGCGTTGCCAACCCCCCAGAATGTCGTCTAATGCCGAAAAGCCCGTTGACACCCCCGACGGCCCGTCATTGTTAAAGGCTTCATCAATACGATCTACAGTTTGAGCCAGCACCATTTTCAACGGTACCGCAGCGCGGGCTTGATGCCGTGAACCCAACGCCATCGTCCATTTTTGGGCTTGATCCAATAGCTCTCTGATAGGTCGTCCGTTTTGCTCCCAGGCTAAATTGGCAGTGTCAGTGCCCACCTGCACTAAGCCACGTTTTAAGGCGTTTTCTCGAACAATCTGAGCATAGGTTTTGGCATTCGCCGCCGACGGGGTGTCTTTGGCAATAGTGCCGATATAGGCCAACCCTCCCACTAAGTCGAGTTTCCCCTTATTCTCTAAAAACTCAGATAACGTAATCACGTCAGCCGGTTGGTTGTTGCTGAGCAACGCTTGTATAGCGCGGTACAAAAGCTGGTGGTCGCGACGATAAAAGTCGCCGCCGCTGGCATCCAGAATATCCGACACCACGGCAAACGCCTGGTTATTCAGTAGCAGTCCGCCCAGCACAGACTGCTCAGCCTCTATCGAATGGGGCGGGATTTTAAGACATTCCAGTTCAGCAGCGGCGGCGGTCATTCCGTATCCTCTTCATCCATATCTTCTTCGGGGGGGGGTAACAAATGCTCGACCAATGACACCAGCGCCTGTACAGCGCTGACCGCATCATCTATTTCAAACTCGCATCTATTGTCTCCAATAGCTGAGCGGATTCGACGCACACCCATTTCCCAACGATCCTTTCTGACTATCGCGCCATCATCTCGTACCTCGTAATCGTCTGGGTCTTTATCTCTGAATTCAGGCTGTATAAAATCCCTTAAAGTGGCTTGTTTCATTGCTCACTCCACTGTGATGCTATGAATGTGTAGATGCGATTTAGGTTCAGCGTCATATAAAACAATAACTTCACCTGTTTGATGCTCAACCCCAAAATCCATAAGATTATCGACGAGGCTATTGATCAGAGCTTCATCGGTTAGAGTCGGGTCTTTCCAAAACTCAGCGGCCTCAGGATCGTTATCTATTAGCCACTGGCGAGCCTGATCCCCGTTAATCATTGCTCTGTTCCACACTCAAGCTACTAAAATTCAAAGAAATCTGCTGCATTTCCTTCTCATCAGATTCCACCCGCTGATACACCCGCACCTGCAATTTAGACGATTGCACAAACAGCGTGTCCTTGATGTGCTGAGACATTGTTTGCAGTATCGCGTGCTCAAACTGAGTACTCGCTATCTCTTTTAATTTGTTAATACTGGCACGCCCTTTATCATCTAAGGCGGTGGCTTTTTGTAGCAACTGAGTCGTATCTTGATCGCGCTGTCCAGTGGCCTGCCACTGCTCGAATAATTCACGCGCAAAGGCGAGGTCATCACCACTAATGGTCTCGCTATCTTGTTGTTGAAGCAGCACCTTTATCGTGCTTTGACTGTCAGTGATGGACGGAATAATGCTGTCCGTCGCTTCGTGCCCTCGCAACTGAGTCGCCCATTGATGGTGCGCTTTTAGGCGGTTTAAAACGGAGGCTTTTAGCTCGCGCAGACGTTGCTGCTCATGCTTGAATTCTTGCGCAATGTCTGCGCATAGTTCATCGCGTGCCTGCATAATTTGAGCGTGGACGTGTTGCTGCGTAGCAGGTGGTTGTGGTGCGCGCAGCGCCGTATCTTTTCCTTTGCTAAATAAGTGAAAAATGTTCATTTTTGTATTCCTTGTATAGTGCTTTAATCCGCTGAGGGGAAAACCCCATGTCTAACAAACCCCGAACAGTGATCCAGGTGTCCTGATATGCCGCCTGCATGTTTACCGACGTGTCGTAAAACAAACGGGTATTTAACCGCTCTCTCGACAGGGCGGCATTCCAGGCCATTAAGCGCACTCGGCGCAATCGTGCCCAGCGATGCCGCTTGAGCCAGCCCGTTTTCCAGCCGTGTGCATAAAACGCATCGGCACCGACAGATAAAACGGGGTTTTCATTCAGTTTTTTGCCCATTTCGTGGGCTACTAATCCAGACATGTGTCCGAGGTTAAATGACTGTTGCTCTGAGCTATCCATGATTAAACCTGCTGCTGCGACCAGCGTCGCAACCCTGTGATGACTTGCGTGGCCTGATAGCGGGTGAGAAACCGCACGTTATCGACACCTGTTGTGCGCTTTGAAAATGCCTGTAATCGCACATCATCCAAGCCTTCATGCCAGCCCTGTTGAGTGGCTAACTGCTCAATAGTGCTCAATTGTTGAGTGGTGGGGCGCGTGGCGGTTTGCCCGCCCTTGGCTTTCGCTTGAGGGACATAAATATTTGCCCCCAATCTTTTTAAGTGCCAACAAAAGGTGCTTAATTCGCCGTCCGTCATCTCACTGCGCGATGACTTGCCGCAAAAATCCTTCTGGCGTTCGAGGCGAAAATCCTTGTCCCACCCCAATTGTCGAGAGGCTTTCTCTATCAAGCCCATGAGTAAGTGCCGATCAGATTTAGTCTTTTCAGATTTAGTCTTTTTCATTGCGTTGCTCCAAAATTCGGCAGCCCGTGCAATCGTCGCGGGGACACTGCATACAGACTGCATTGGCATCATTGTGTTGCGCGATTAACTCAACTAACGCAGTGTATTGCCGTTGTTTAGTCGGAGAGGGATAACGCCCGTTGCGCAATAACGAGGCGGTGGTCTTAGACACACCTAAGACCGCGCCAATAGCCTTTAGACTGAGGTTAGTCACGACTATTCGCCATCCACAGTATGGCGGTATCCAGGATGGCTTTGTTTAGCGTGGCAGCCCCATCAATCTTCATCAGGCGCAAACACTCGTCACGCAGTTCAACCCCTTCACCCCAATTCCCTTTCCGGCAACCCTTCCAAAACTGTTCTGCCAGTGGTACCAGTTGTTTTGCTTCGCCAAAGGCCGGCTTGAAAATATTCACGTAAGTGTCGGCTTTATCGAGCGCCTTTAGTTTTAGTCGCTTAGCACCAATACGCCGCCCCAATTGCAGCAGCAGCGCCTTGGTGCGAGCCGCAGTAAATTGCTGGCTATATAACTCAGTCCCCACCAGAATCACCGCCCAGTGGCATTCGTCAGACAGATAACGCAGCAGTTCCAGCCCCGCCCATTTCAGCTTATTAGCTTCGTCCACTACCAAGACCCGTCGCGTCTTTTCTGTGTTCATCAGAGCATCCAGAAAATATCGCGTACTGCCTTCAACCCCAGCCCCTTTAGCAATAGCCCGTAACAATTGCGCCTGAGTCATATTGTGGTAACACGCCACGCGCACTGCGCCCAGCGTCTCAACTAATGCGAACCCAGCGGCGGTTTTACCCGTCCCTGTACCGCCCGTGATTTCCCCAATCGCCTGCTGATTACAATCACGTACCTGCTCAGCCAGACTGAGCGCATCCCGCACCACTTTAGTTTTTTGAAACGTAAGGCTCATTGTTCCTCTCCCAATACGTGCAAAGCCGCGCTGGCAAACGCCTGCGCGGTGGCGTGGTCATAAGCGGCGGACAAAAAATGTCGCAACAGACGGATGTCAGCCGTGTCGGTGATGGCATCAATCAGCGCTTTAAGCTGCGCTTTATTACCACTTTCCATCAGTCCATCGTGGAGCACCATAGCAGCGCTTTCACCAGGCTCACTCATCTGCTGAGGCTGGACATTAGACTGAAATCCATTCATCAGAACCGAAGAAAATGGACGGGGAGTACATTGAAACGGGTTGAACACCCTTTCACTGTGATGCGAGCCATTCTTATCCGTACTTTGATTAGTATTCGTATCTGAATCGCGTTTCTTCTTAACATTACTCATTGTGCTATCTCCTATTCATCACCAAAAATCAGTCGAGCGGCGCGTTCTTCCTCAGTCTCTTCTGTGTCAAAACGTCTAACGTGCTCGACAGAGGTGGCCTGCTGTGCGTCGTCTAATATCCGCTGCACACCCGACTCCAGTGCCGCTTGCTTCGCTTTCAGCATCGCTTTGGACTCTGCTGAAGGTGTCACCAAACTGGCTTTTTGTTGTGCGCGTTCCACGGTGTCATTGACACCCGCTAACCGACCGCGCACACCGACTAACTCATCCTGCTCAAAAGTCTGAACTTGACCCTGCATGTTATCGACGACTTTTTTCAGTACACCCTTGCGCCGACTGGCTTCAGCAGCCCCCGCCGCCTCCAATAAACCAAACGTCTGGTCGGGCAGTGCTGCACATAAAAATGTGCCGTCCAAATTAAAAACGAAAAGACAAACCGGGTTATGTTTGGGGTAACGAACATGAACTTCTTGCTGCAAGCCCACCAACTCATCGGCATACCAATCCGTGCCTTTGAACTGAATCACGCCACGCTTGACTCGGCGGGTATCCTGTTCAGCAAATCCCAGCAACAACACATCAGGGTCTACGCGAATCGGAGTCCAATCCGACGCTAAAAACGCATCAATACTCTCTGCGGGAGATGTCCCTGCTAACAACCCAGACTGCGCGGTGCCGTGATAATCTGCCAGACTACCTGCCAAAAAATCTTGCAACTCCGTGAATGGAATCGGCTTCGGTGCTTGCCCTAAACTGTGTGATTTTTTGGACATCCTATTGCCTGCTTGCCAGGCCGGATGCCATCCTAACCAGTAACGCAAATTACCAAAGCCGCCTTCAATCAACTTAGCGCGTGGGCGATACGGTACCGAGCGAATCAGAGTGCCCGCATCAGGATTCAAGCTATCCAATTCAACGTGAATCTTGTTACCCGTCAAATAAGCCAGCTCACTCCACGCCCCCAGCATATCCTCCCATTTGTATTCCGATCCGTTATCCAGATAGAGGCGTAAAGGCATGCCAAACGGCGCTTGATCCGCCATTTCAGAAAACGACAGCGCTACATGCTCACGCCGTACTCCGGTACCTTGTGGACACAAATACAACGAGACAAAAAACCAATTAGTCGCTGCATCCATCCAGGCGATCATCCGAGCGTAGGCTGTGCTGCCGTCTTCACGTAACACCGGAATATCCGCAGGGCTAATATCCCCAAACACCAAATCCCCCGGTAACAAATGTCCGCGTGTGCGAGTAATAGACGGTAAATACTGGTCGTACACGAGTTTCGCATCCCGTGCGCTGGCAGCCACCAATGAATAGCGCCGTTCAGCCGAAATAAACTTACGTGGCATTTTTAACTTCAACACCGCCTTCACCTGTGCCGCCTCTAGTCCCAGGTCTGCTAGATGTTGTCCTAATTTTGCCGTGGCTTGCAGCCACACCTGACGCTCTGATTTACCGCCCGATGCCCAAAGACCGCGTACCCACTGCAACATCTGCTCGCTCAATGTGGCTATCATCTCCGGTGGCACCTGCGAACCCTTTAACAGCCGTTCAAACTCAGCGCTCACCAACACCCGTGCTTGGCCTTCATCACCACGTTTTTTCGGCATCAAACCTTCAAGGCCGTTTTCTCGATAAGCTTTTTCCCAGCGGTACAGCGTCGCCACCGACTCCCCGGTATGTTCGCAAATCAATGATGCCGCCGCCCGTCTCCCTCTGGAGCGCGGGGGTAACTTCAATAACGGCTGAATCACCTCCAAACGTTGTTGCGCGATCTGAACCCGTTTCGTCTTACCCGCATCCACACTGCTCGGTAGTAACAAACCCGCCTGTGTCTCACGGGGCGTTGACCGCCCTTCCAGCGGTTTAAACTGATCGTGCCATTGCGCTTGCGCCCAGTCCGGTAAGCTGTTCAGTGCGATGTGCCACTGTTGCCCACCTTGCCCACCTTGGGCGCACGGCAACGCTTCTGCGGTATAACGTTGGCGACGGATGCCCTTGTGTATCGCCTGAACAGTCACACCCAATAATTCAGCCGCCTGTGCAACGCTCAGCCAATCACGTTGTGGCTGTACTGCTATCGCTGTTGCTGGCATCGCGGCCTCCTTACGCCGCGTTGCGTCGTATATAATATTCGCGCCAATAGACATAATCGCAGGCGCGATAGCCGTCGCGCTTCACCGCCTGTGTGAAGTCCTCCACATTGACGCGCAGTACTGTTTCAGCCCATTCACGTAACGAGCGGCGAATGTAGTGATACGTGACCGGATAGTGGTCCGCATCCAAGCGTGTGGCGCTCATAAATCCCCCAGTTCATCAAATTCACGCTGTGTCATCTGGGTTTTTTCTATCGTCAGCGTGATACGTGCGTCACAGGCGTACTCGACATCATTGACCAGACATTCGCCCAGTGCTTCCGCAGGCACTACATAGCTGCTCATGTCCGGTATATTGACGTGGTAAAAGGTGAGGTTTTCACCGGTATTCATATTAAATCTCCCGTTTTGGAGTCAGAAATAAACAGCGAATCACTTCGCCTGCCCATTCCGCTTGAATTAAAGTCAAATCCCCAGGGGGCAGCCCATAAACGTATTCATAAGCGGGCGTGGGTTGGGCGCTGGCAGGGCATGTGCCCTGCAACAAACCCATCGCCTGTGTTTGACTCGCTATAACTAGCGTTAAATAAATAATATTCATTCATCGTCCTACCCCATCACGACAGCGCATCACGTTGGGCGTGTCCTCGCAGTCGTGGTGGCGGGTTGTGTTTAAATAAAAGCGATTAAAAACGGTTTACATTGACGTATCGCGCCATCCAACAGCGCCAAACCCGCTTTTAGCGCCCCCACGCCCATTAACACCTCGTTCAGAGGCACTGAAGGAACAGCGGCGGGGGCGGGAGTGGATAACCCCGCTTGCAGCAACACCTCGACTTCTTGTTGCAGCGTGCGGTTGTTTTTCGCCGCACGAGCGCGGATGGCTTGATCCATATCAGCGGAAAAACGCACCGTTCTGGATGTGGTGGTCGGCTCTGTCATGCGGCTAACTCCTGATTTTCTATCGCGTTTAACCAATTCTGTTGGTACGTATCAGCCGCTTCTTTAGACAATTTAAGCGCGGCTTGCAGGGCTTTATTCGCTGCGCGAACCCCCTCCAGCGTTTGTTGACTTTCATGGAGTTGATGGAGGGCATCAGACAACTGCCGCCGCAAATTGTTCATCACCTCTTGGTTCTGCCATAAGCGCTGCTGACAAGCTGCATTCAACAACACCTGTTCTTTATAAGACGTTTGATAATCCTGTAATTCACTCATGGGCTGTCTCCAGTAAAGCAGTCAACATATCAAGAACTCGCCTCGCCTCAATCGGTGCGTCGTTCATCTCGAAAATGGTTTCGGTACTCCACGCACTTTCTGCGTGATTGGTCTCCTGCATCATTCGGTTATTTAACGCCAACATCCGCTCCAGCGCCGCAAACGCCTGTTCGTTTATTTCAAATATCTCGTGCTCAACCGCAGGCACCCAATCGCATTTTTCCGCTAATGCGTTGAACCAGCACCAGCTACGCTCCCCAGACTCCGCCATTTCGTAAGCGATGTCGGCTGTGGTTGTCATGAGCGTGCTGATATCTTGCTCTTCAGTGATGTAGGGGGTTATCGTCCGGTCAAAAATACGGGCGATTTTGCGTGCCTCTTGCCATGCGCTGTACCATATTTTCCGCGCGTCAAGATATTGGTAACTAGGGGCGTGACGTTCAATGGTGAGGTGTCTGTCCATTCCGTTGGAGGTGAGCGTTTTCCACCACGGAGCCTGTAGCGTCAGGGTTAGGCATATGCATGTGCCATCACGGTGCGTGCTGGCTGTGCAAGCGATGGGGTCTTGCGTTTGATAATCCTGTAACTCGCTCATTGCATCGCTCCCAAATCTAATGGCAGTTGTTGCGCAGCGTGTTCAGCGGGTAACAAACCACAGGCGCGTAAGCGGCGCTTGCGCAACCCAATCGTATCCTTGCCGACCCCCAAGACACGGCCTATCTCAGGGCGGGTGAGATGGGCTTGCTCACATTGCAATAATTTCGCGTAATCCGGGCGGGCGGCTAACAACTCCTCTACCACCGCGTCATAGTGCTCACGCGAGACCAGTTGTGCCGACGGTGCCGACGGGCGTAACTGCGCTTCTAATTGGTTAAACGCCGTGATGTAAGACTCCTTCAGCAACGCCGCCCGTTTTCCGGTAAAGCCCATCACCAAGAAAATGAAGCCGTCTTTGGTGAGGCGGTACATAGGGCGTGCTTCATTTTTTTTGTCGATGTAATCAACGGCCTCAAAATTGAGGCGCTTAAACCCTTCTGATACTTCAATTTTTTCAATGTCGCGAATAACGTTGTAATGCTGCTTGCTAAAAAAGGCCGCGACTTCCAGCGACGTGGTGGTCGCGTGGCCTTGGTGTAGCACCACATGCGGTGCGGTGTGTAAGTTGACGGGTAAGGTGCTCATGCCGCTTCTCCTTGTTCTGATGCGTGTTGCCACGCATTAATCGCTTTCCGTAGGCGCTGAGACGTTAATTGCAGATGAAGCTGGACAGCGATATGTGAGTCTTTGCCTTTGGTGTTATCCAATAAATTCATAAATAGATGAGCGTGGCACAGTTCTATCGCCGCTAATCTGGTGGAAAAATCATCTGAACTGTTCAAAACATCACTTAATGCGTCACTCAGCGTTTGAACGGCTTGAGTATCTGCTTCATAAAGTCCGCTCATGCCGCTTCTCCCATCAAGGCCACGCGAGACCCGCTGCGTGTCGCAAATAATGCGGTCAAGCTGCGCTGGGTTGCGGCGAGGGCGGGGTCGGTAGGCGGTGCCAGGCTTGCGCCCACTCGAATTGAATCGCAGGCGACACCGGACGCTGGATAATCCGGCTCACGGTTTTTAGAATGAATCGGGTCTGTGTACCCGTAGGCGTGCCGTCTGCCCCGGCGTAACGGCGAATAACGTTGCTGACGTTTTGTGGGATAACGTGTGCGTACCCCGGTTGTCGGCGGATAAACCGGGCGACTTCGCTTTGCGTCCATCCCCGTTCCAGCAGCAGGCGGTTGACCTCCCGTATTGACTGTGGGGGTGTGGCAGCAGGCGGGTTTTTTTTGACGTTGACTGCCATATAAAATCTCCCGAATGACAGGGGTTAAAAGAGGGGTGGAAGGGGCTTGTTCAGAACGAGTAACGCCTAGCCGTTCAGACATCACCGCGAAATCATTGGTATCGCTATCCAGGCTGATGCGTTGTAACGCTGTACGGCAACGTGTCCGATAATCCGTGTTAGCCGCGTCGGCTTCAGACATTTTTTTGTCCCCTAGACGCCGTAAAAAATCGCCCATCCCATCGTTGCTCTGGTCTGCAACCGCGTCAGCCCCTGCGTAGAAATCATCATTGCCTGTACGGATGTTTATACGACGAAGGCTGGCTGGCTGGTAGGCTGCGATAACGGCTAGACGGTAAGAGAACTTTATTTCGGCGGGTAGTGAACGCG
Source organism: Thiotrichales bacterium (assembly GCA_016744475.1). Lineage (GTDB taxonomy): Bacteria > Pseudomonadota > Gammaproteobacteria > Beggiatoales > Beggiatoaceae > BB31. The sequence goes on from JADGEH010000015.1 coordinate 37,284, forward strand.
CCGCCATTGCCGTAGCTTGGTCATGGGGAGTCACGTTGGAGTCTGTAGATTGTTTAGCCTCTGGCACTGCGCTATCATGAGAGACAGGAGGTAAGCCCAAAACAGCACGACCTGCGTCGGTGAGGCGATGCGTTTTACCTTCATCTTTGAGATACGACGAACAATGGCGCAGTTCAATGAGATCACGATCTTGCAGCGCTTTGGTCGTTTTGTGGTGAGGGAATCGGGGTTGAATTTCATTTTTAAAATGAACGCGGAATTCATCTCGATGCAAATAATATTGCAAACCTTGAATCATCCGTTCTGTGAGTGCTTGTTTGTTCATGATGCTTCCTTATGTTTAACGCCGACGGCAATCGGCGTTTTTTTTGGGTTAAAGTGATTAAAAGTGATTCAGTACAGCGTAAAAAAATCACCGCTCTGTCGCCAGCGGCGCGGCTGCCGCTGTCTCAAGGGACACCGAAAACCCTCGGCTAGACTGTTATTAGAGGTCGTAGGTTCCGCGTGATGCGTCAACATCACCGCTCTGCGCTACAGGAGCTAACGCATAACTCTAACGACCACAACGCGACAGACAACGCTGTGTGTTTTATCGGTTTTAAGTTGTAAAACGGCGGAGTTCAGTCCGCTTTTACTGACTCAGGAGTGAACCATGAGCGACATTGATTTATTGATGACAAAATACAAAAAACTCATATCAACCAATGACATAACAGAAGCTAATCACTTCATGGCATCTGGTTGGGATTTGTTAAAAATACTGACCACTGTGGAGCAAGGTAAAGATGAGCAAGCGTTGTATATACTGGGTTCAACCTTGCCCGAAGCTAAAAAATAGCTATTTGTATCGCCCCAGCAAATACTCACAGCCATCGGTTTTTTCAAAAATGTGAAGTAATACGAAATCAGCGGCCAGTAACTGATTGGCGTCTTTGATTGTTTTTACCATTTGCAAAAAAGAAATGTCTTTCAGTGCCATGAGGCTTACCTGCTGTTTTAAGTGCTGTGTGGTTCAACGTGGTTGAATGTGGTTAAAAGTGATTCAACTTGGTGAGGATTCTAGTACATAAACTATTTACTAGCAACTAAAAAATGTACCAAATGACAAAAAAAGATTTACCAGAGCAAGTAATTGCTCGTATGAAGAAAGCTTACGGTGTTGAGCAAAGCCTTGAATTAGCTAAGAAATTAGGCGTTTCAAAGCAAGCTGTTTACAACTGGTATCAGTCAAAAAAAGGGGTGCCCGTAGAATATGCGCAAAAATGTAAAGAGGATTGTGAGATTAGTCTTGATTTTCTGTACTACGGTGAAGAAATGGGGGTTTATGAAGCCACCAATGGGCGCAAAGTGGATACCAACATGCTGTCGCAACGCACTATGAATTTGACTAATACGCAGCGTTTAGCTGTTGCTAAAATGCTAGAAGGTTTAGAAGACTTAATTGAACAGTTTGAGTCAGAAAACAAAAAAACAGATTTAATCAAAGAGATGGCATCGCGATTGGCTGAATTGGAGAGGGAAAAATGACAACAGACGAATGGGTAGAGATGGTTCGCGCTACACGGGATACGGACTATCCGTCACACCTCAGTTACGCTGATATAGCCAGTGTTTTGCGGGGCGTTTTGGATGTCCTGTTAGCGGGTGATGAGCCGCAAACGGTGGCTGCATTGGCATCAGCCATCGACACGCTGGAAAATATGACCAACGTGGTTCATTAGCCTCGTTCCCAAGTGCCACTTGGGAACAAAATGAAGAAAGCAAGTAGGGCGTATCAGCGCAGCGTCATACGCCGTTATGACTCGAAAACCAAACCCCGCCGCGCACAGGCTTGTTTAAGCGTAAGGGTTTGCCCGCCCACCGCAATCGGCATCTCTAATGAGATGCCTGCATTGGGGTCAACACAACGCAAGAGTTCATCCAGCATCAATAACAAAACGCCTGCTTCTTCAGGCGTTTGGGTATGGTGTATGAGTTCATGCACCAAATCCAAACGCACAAAATCCAACCAATCATTTTCATGTTTATCTAGGAATGCCGCTAATGAAAAAACATCAGGATGCTCAGCATCAGCTTGAGCAGCAGCCACCTTACTTATCCGCTGGTTTGACCAGCTTCCAACAATTGTATCCGCAGGTAGCGTCTTTGGCGTTGCGGGTGGAGGCTTCTCCGCTGACCTTTGGTGCAACGCAAACGTATCATTATTCACTGGAACATCTCCCAGGGCAGTATTGTCCTTGCCCTCATGCAAATTGTGTAGGGGGCGGTTTCGATATAGGCAGATTTCTGGCTGAACTGATTGATGCAGGTGCGACAGAAGGTGAAAGTGAACTGCATCGGTGCATCGGGCAAAGCACAGCAGGACAGCTTTGTCATTACAGCTTTAAGGCAACGGCTAAACTGACCTACAAGCCTTAACCAGGCCACAACGGCTTGCCTCGTTCCCAAGTGGCACTGGGAAACAAGATTATTCTACCCTAGGTTTCAAAAACGCCCGTCTCTCCGGGCTGTCACGCCTGACGCTGCGGCGTTCCTTTGGCTTACACCACGGGTTTCAAAATGCCGTTCTTGCGACCCAATACCAACCATTCTTCATCGGTCATTTCAAGCGGCGTGCCTTTGAAGGCGGCTAGGTCAGCACCGACACCTAAACCAATATCCAAACATTCCCCCGCCGTATACGTGGTGCCGCCGGGACTGTCTGCGCTACGGGCTTGAGCCGCTTTGTTCAGGGTTCTGATGCCGCTTTCGGCAACAAAGGCTGCGTCGTTTAAATAGTCCGTTACAAATTGTATATCCATCAGTTTGACCTCATTCAATGTGAGTGTTAGCGTGTAAAAAGAGTGCATTCTGCACCGCCCCTCCCGCCTGATGTCAGTGAATCACTTCATTTTTCCTTGAGTGCCCACCTCCTTAAAATGTCCTTTAAATATTGATTTTTAGGACACTGCCAATGGATGTTGCTCAAGCTGTAGCACAGCTCCCCCCTCAAATGATCATATTATTGATCGTGCTAGTCGTCGCATGGAATGCGGCGATGGTGGCGTTGCTGCGCTGGATGTTTGCACGAGTGTTGCGGCATTCTGAGCAACGCCTGATCCATATTGAAAAACTGCTGGAAGACAGTGCTGCGGATAATGCCCGTCAAGACCGCGAGCTGAATGGTTTGCGTGAGGAGATGTTGCGTGACTTCGTTCGCCGTGAGGATTTCCTGCGGCAAATTGAAAAAACAGACAGTCGCTATCAAAGTTTAGATGCGAAGCTGGATGCCCTGTTGATGCGGGAGCCTCGCTAATGGGAGCGCGTGATTGGTTGCACCAAGTGCCTCAGTTAGAAGAAGAGGTGCGGGCTTTATTTATCCGTTACAACTTTCAGGAATATCGAGAGCTGACCGAAGAAATTCACGCGTTGTTTGAGCGTGAAGGCGTGTCCATCCGGCCTTCTTTGCCGAGTGTGCATCGCCTGGGAAAAAGATTTGAGGCGCGTCAGAATGCCTTGCGCGATTTACGTGAAGAGGCTAAGGCGGCGAACGCTGAGACCGGCGATGATGCCGCCGATATTAACGATTATATTTTGCGTCTGATTCTGCTCAAAGGTTACGAATTTTTAGATGTCGCCCAGCTAAAAGACGGCCCAGTAGCGGTTAAAGATTATGCGGCCTTTGGTCGTATGTTGTCTGACATTTCCCGTGCTCAAACTGATGTCAAACGCCTGCGTGATGCGCAGCGTCAACAGGCTGAACAAGCGGCACAGGACGTTGATGAGCGATTGCAAGCGGCTGGTGCCGCACTAGCAGAGCGTTTAGACAACGTTTTAGCGCCGCATTTGTCCCGATTATCTGAGACGCGGCGTAAGGCGATCACAGCGGACGTGCTGGAAACAGTGCAAGCCAAAGATGGCAGTTATCACGTTTTAACCGACGATTATGCCGCGCAGATTCGTGAAAAAATCCTAGGGATTGCGCAGTGAGCCAAGCGCATTCGTTTCAGCTACGCCAGGAAATTGCAGCAGTACTGTTGTCGTATCAGCAACGCTGGATAGCCGATGTTGCCGACGTTAAGATTATTGAAAAATCCCGTCGTATTGGGATGTCTTGGGCAGAAGCGGCGGATAGCGCACTGTATGCGGCGACGGCATCCGGTCAGGACGTGTGGTACATCGGTTACAACGAGGATATGGCGCGGGAATTTATTGAGGATGTCGCGTTTTGGGCGACCTTCTACTCACTGACCGCAGGTGAGGTGCAACTGTCTATCTTTAAAGACGAAGATAAAGATATTTTGATCTTTACCGTGCGCTTCGCCAGTGGTCACAAGGTTAAAGCGCTGTCGTCTCGACCATCTAATTTACGCGGCAAACAAGGGCGCGTGATTATTGACGAAGCGGCCTTCCATCCTGATTTGGAAGGGCTTATCAAGGCTGCGATGGCCTTGCTGATGTGGGGCGGAAAAGTTCGCATCATCAGTACCCACAACGGGGAAATGAACCCGTTTAATGATTTGGTCAATGATTGTCGTGCAGGGCGCAAGTCTTATTCCCTGCACCGTGTGACGTTTCGTGACGCACTGGACGAAGGTCTGTATCAACGCATCTGTCAATCCACGGGCAAGGTCTGGACACCTGAAGGACAAGCCCAGTGGGTGCAAGAGATTTATGATTATTACGGCGACCACGCCGCTGAGGAGTTGGACGTGATACCCAGTTCTGGCTCTGGCGTGTGGTTGCCTCGCGCGCTGATTGAGGCGCGGATGGTGAAGTGTGAAGTCGTGGAGGTGACGGAGTGAATGTGGCTTTATCTTTTGCGGGGCGTAAATCGCGTCCCAAGCCTGCTGCTGGCGACGTAAAAACCTCGCGGTACGGCGTTTTTGTCAGACAGCAAGCCACATGCGATGGTTGTTCCGTGGTCAGCCGTGGTCACCCTGTTTATGAATGGGTGCGTACAGGCGATGCACCGCCGGAATTTTCAGGCCGCCCTGTCATCAAATACAGATTAAAAGTGTAAATAATGCTCGACTATTGTAAACACGCCTTCATGCTGATTGGTATCGTACACGTCATTTGCGTGATAGTTGAATTAATTCAGGCTTTTATCGCATGAAGGTCTTTGACTCGCTGAGAAAAAACCTGTTCAGCAGGGCGCATAATCAAACCACTATAGGCCATGAAGGCCGTCCGCTGATTATCCGCCTGTCGTTGCCGGATGCCTTTACACATCGATCCCCCGCCTACCGCAAGGCGTGGTGCGATGATTTCTGTGCTGATCACCTCTTGTCGCTGGTCACGTTTTTACAAAAACTCGGTCATCAGCTCAGCTTCGGTATGGACTTTGGGCTGACGGGGGATTTGTCAGTGTTGTGGCTGTTGGCTGAATTACAGGGGCTAGAACTCTACACCCCACTGGTGTTGGAGATGAAGAATGTCCCGTTTGAGCAACAACAGCAGATTCTATTTTTTATCCTAGACCGCTTAAAAGGTTTTCATGCCGGGGCGATTGATGCCCGTGGCAACGGACAAGTCTTAGCGCAAACCACGCAGCAACGCTATGGCGAGCGGGTGGAGCAGGTGATGTTATCGCGCAAATGGTATCTGGAAGAAATGCCTCGCGTGAAAGCGCACTTTGAAGATGCACTGCTGATATTGCCCAAAGATGCGGATATTTTAAGTGATATTCGCATGGTCAAAATGGATAAAGGTGTAGCTAAGGTGCCGAATAATGCGCGGGTTAAAGGGCGACACGGGGACAGCGCCGTGGCGCTCGCCCTGGCCTGTTATGCCGCCAAAATGGACACCGTGGTGTATGCCTATGAAGCGGTGCGTAATACGGATAATGAACAGCATTCACGCTGGGCGCGTGGCGCTGCACGTTGGAGACGTTAATGCTCAAATCAATTAAAACATGGTTAAAGCCTAGCAAAAAAGACCTCAGCACAACGCTCGCCGCGCCTAATGTCTATGTGCGCTCGCCTTGGCGTGATGAAATCGGTGATTTAAGCCCGACTTATCTGGCTGAGCTTTTACGTGCTGCGGTGGATGGCGATGCTGAGCGTTACTTAACGCTGGCTGAAGAGATTGAAGAACATTATCTGCACTATCGTTCTGTGTTAGATACGCGCAAACGCGCCGTGTCGGGGCTTAAACCGATTGTCGAAGCCTTTTCTGATGATAAGCACGATGTTGAATTAGCTGATCAAGTCCGTGCCTTAGTGCGTCGTCCTGGCTTTCGGGCTTTGCTAAAAGGCGCATTGGATGCCATTGCCAAAGGCTATTCGGTCACAGAAATTGTCTGGGAACAAAAAGGCCAATGGATTCCGCACACCCATTGGCGTGACCCGCGTTTTTTTCGCTATGACCAAGACACCAGTAGCGAGCTACGCTTGATTGATGAGCAGGACATGGCCTTCGGTATTCCGCTGGCGTCGAATCGCTTTATTGTGCATCAGCCGCAGCTTAAATCAGGCCTGCAAATCCGTGCAGGCTTGGCGCGTGTCGCCGCCTTTGCCTATATGTGCAGTAGCTTCACGATTTCTGACTGGATGACCTTTGCCGATGTGTACGGAATGCCGATTCGCATGGGCAAGTACGGCACCACCGCCACGCCTGATGACATCAAGGTATTAAAGGCCGCAGTGCGCGACATCGGCAGTGATGCCGCAGCGGTGTTTCCTGATTCGATGAAGTTGGAATTTGAGCAGGTGGCAAATTCAGCCAGCAATGTGGATTTCTTCAAAACCCTGGCAGAATTTTGGAATCAACAGGTTTCTAAGCTGGTTCTGGGGCAGGTGCGTACCGCTGACCAAAGCAGCGCAGGGCTGGCAACGGCGTCGGAAACCGACAAAATGGACGCGGTGCGTTCTGACATCCAAGAGGAAGATGTTGCCGATTTATGCGAGACGCTGAACCGCGATTACATTATTCCTTATATAACGCTTAATTTTGGCGAACAGGAAAACTATCCTGTATTGGGTTTGCAACTGCCAGACCGCCGTAATGTGCCTGTCTTGGTGGATGCGCTATCCAAATTAGTGCCTTTGGGTTTGCAAGTGCAGCAATCGGAAGTACGCGACCTGTTGGGGCTGGCTGATCCTGATGCTGGTGCGGATTTGCTGCAAGCGCCACAGGCACCAGCCATGCAGCGTGCCTTAAATCGCCAGTTCACACCGCCTACGCAAACTGATCAACGCTTACAGCAAATTGTAGAACCGCTGGTGCAGCCTGTGTTGGATATAGATGCCACAGGCTACGCCGATTTCTTGCGTCAGCTTGAGGATTTAGAGCTAAACAGTGATGAACTGGCTGTGGAATTAGCCGCGCAAACGACGCTGGCTAGAGCTAGGGGTTATGGCGAGGGGAAAGGGTAATCAGCGCGTGGGAACGAGACTAAGGAGTGTAACGTGAGCGTAAGCACAAAAGGGGTAGGTGGGTTTGGATTCTATGTTTCTAATGAAGAAGAAACACGATTGACGAACCTTCACAGTTCAGAGCTTTCTTATTATGATGATAATGATGAAGTGAATGATGTTGAATTAGGGGAATGGTTAATACAAAAATTACCTAAAGATCAATATGAATACCACTCTGTTTGTGAGTACGACGATCCACAGGGGTTCATTTTGGTTGTTAGTCGCTCGGTGGCCGAGGCTTGTTTGCGTGGCGAACAAACAGCACCTAATATCGAGCCACTAAAAACATTACTCAAACAGTTTATGGTTAAAACTGAAAATGATAAGCCGCAGCTATTTCATGAAGTTTATGAGTTTTAGTTATCTTTCATTATGCCTCGCATAGACTACCCACCCCGCCCCGGCTTCGTTTTCCCCACGGAACCCCCTAAAGCGGTCTTGGATTATATCCAGTCCAAAAGCGACAAATCCTCTTTTGACTGGCGTGATATGTTTCGTGAGGAGCATGTGGGCGCGTTCACCGTGGCAAAAGCCACTGATGCTAATGTGCGCAATGCGATTCGTGAAGAAGTTGAAAAGGCGATTAAAGACGGCATCCCCTTCAGTCAGTTCAAAAAAAATCTACAACCACGTCTGCAAAAATTAGGCTGGTGGGGCGTGCAAGAAGTCGTAGACCCCAAAACGGGGGAAGTGATGCTGGCGCAGCTCGGCAGTCCGAGTCGCCTAAAAAAAATCTTTTATACCAATCAACAGCAAGCCTATAAAGCTGGGCAGTGGCTACGCATTGTCGAAGGTAAAGCCACTCATCCCTACCTTTTATACTTATTAGGCCCCTCTGAAAACCACCGCGAAGAACATGTCTTCTGGCATGGCTTTCTATTGCCCATAGACCATCCTTGGTGGGCGACCCACATGCCGATGAACGGCTGGGGTTGCAAATGCCATGTGCGCCAAGTGACTCGCCGTGAAGCTGAAAAGCTCAAAGATGATGGGGTGGTGATACCTGAGCAAGAGATTGGTGATGATGGCTTACCTACGGGTCGCTTAACTAAAAAGCGTGTGCCTGTGACCACAGAACCGCCTGCGGATGTTTTGAAACCGTGGGAAGATACACGCAATGGGCGGACAATATTAGTGCCTGAAGGCATTGATCCTGGGTTTGATTACAATCCCGGCCAACACCGTTTGCAGGCACAAGTGTCCGCATTAAATGAGTCTAAAGGTTTGCAGGGTAGCGACGCACTGAAACAAACCTTAGTCATTGCAGAGAACAATTTGCGTTATCGTTTCACTGAAAAAGCCTACGTCATTAACCCTGCCACCGGAGCCATCGCAGCCGAGCGTGCGGGTGATGTGAACAGCGTGTCTTTAGCGGATGTGGCGTTGAGTCAGCAAGTGGTGACGCATAATCACCCGGATACCGGCGGCACATTTTCGGATGCCGATTGGCAGTTGGCGATTCATAACGATGTGGCGGAATTACGCGCAGTGGATAAAGACTTTCGTTATCAATTGCAGCCTGGTGATGCAGGATGGCCTGCGCCGTCTGTGTTAGATGCAACAATGGCTGAACTGTGGGTAACGATTCATAAAAAATGGTTGGGTGATTATCGAAAAGGGCTTATCACGCGAGAAGATGCCTTAGCGATGGCGTATCATGAGCTATACGAAAAAACCGCTAAAACACTTAACTTAAACTATCAACGTGAGGCGTGGTAATGGACGCATTAGAATATGCTCGGCGGGTGGGCTTACTGCCTAACCGTTCAGAACCCAACGCAACGCCACGCCCTGACAGCATTTTTGCAACAGGTGTGATCAGCCCGGTGTGCCATCTCTGCGCTCACTACGACGATGAACACGGACGCGCCTGTGAAGCCTTCCCCTATCCTACCTTAATCCCTGATGCCATTTGGTTTGGTGATAACCCGCATACCCAAGCCTTCCCTGGTGACAACGGCGTGCGCTTTAAGCGGCTTTCTCAATAATCCCTTATTGCCCTTCTTGGCTGTTTTTTTGTCAGATGAATGGAAAGCTATCACCCTCACGCCGCCAAGCGAAATTAAACCTATTTTAAACCCCTTCCTGAGCGTTAAATAAACAGCGTTTCACTGATTCTCTTCATTTACCTGTCCCGTGCCTGCTCGCATACACTGCGAACCATGAATACAGCACTAGCACCAGCACTTTCCCTTAATTATGCACTGAACCACTCGCAACCCGATTGGTTGTTATTGGTGCCTGCGGGTCATTTCACTGGACGTGATGGACGCCAGTTCTCCAATCCTCAACCGGATGCAGTGATTGCGCGGTTCCGTAAATCCGGCGTTCCGTTGCCGATTGATTTTGAACACGCATCAGAAATCAAAGCGCCCAAGGGTGAACGCGCTGATGCCGCGGGTTTTATCATGGCTTTGGAAAACCGCCATGGTGAGGTGTGGGGGCAAGTGGCCTGGAATGCTGAAGGCCAGCGTGTCATTGATGCTAAATCCTACAAATTTTATAGCCCCGCGTTTTACCACCGCAAAGGTGAAGTGCTCGCCATGTCTAGTGTTGGTTTAACCAACAAGCCAAATTTGGATGTCCCTGCGCTGAACGCGCAAGAACCAGAGGATAACGATATGCCAATTCCTGCCGCCGTGTGTATTGCACTCGGCCTGCAAGCTGAAGCCAGCGATGATGCGGTGCTCACCGCGATTAACCAACTGAAAGATGACAAGCAAACAGCGCTAAACCGCGCTGAACAGCCGCCATCGCCCGATGCATTTATGCCGCTTGAAAAGCACAACGAGATATTAAAGGTGGCGTTAAACCGCGCTGAAACCGCAGAACAAGCAGAAGCCGAGCGCACGAAAAAAGATTTTGAGAACCAGCGCGATGCATTGCTGGAAAAAATCCCACCCGCAGAGCGTAACGACTGGATGGCACTGTGTCGCCAAGACAGCGATTTAACCACCTTGGAAAAAGTGGCGAATAGCTACGCGGCCTTGTCTACACCCATTGTGTCTAATGGCAAACCCGCTACTAACAGCACTGCTGCAACCGTGCCTGATGTGCCTTTGCCTGCGGGTTATGCGTGGGAAAAAGGCAGTGATGAGTTGCACCAAAAAGCACTCAATCACATGCAGCAACATCAAAGCACTTATGAAGAAGCTATTTTGAGCTTGGGAGTTTAATAATGAGCCAAGGTCTCAATGGAAAAGCTTTATTGACTGAAAGCGTCAAACTCACCGCCACTGTGGCTGAATTTGCAGCCATCAACAAAAGCACAGGCGACGTACCTGCTGCGGGTGAACGCTGTGACGGCGTGGTGCAAACCGCAGGCGTTGCTGATGATGTCGTGCCTATGGTGTCTTTGGGTACAACTACAGTGGTGGCCGGCGGTGTGATTGCCAATGGTGCAGCACTGGAAGTCGAGACGGCTGGCAAATTTGTGACGCATTCAGCAGGCGTTAAAACTGCCGTGGCGCGACAAGCGGCGGCGGCTGATGGCGATGAATTGCTGGTGTTTTTAATCCCTAACGCCTAAGCGCAAACCGAGGAATTTTTCTTATGCCGATGAATACAAGCGGTCACGCAGCAGGCGTTGATCGCATTATGACCCATCATGCCCGTGGCTATCAGTCACAAATGGGCGTGTATATCTACACTCAGTTGTTTCCCGTGGTGGATATTCCAGACCGCGTGAATAACAACGTCGTGGTGTTTGATGATCAGCATTTTGTCATGGGTGCAGATGATGGTGATGACGATCTGCGAGCGCCCGGTGCAAACGTGAACACCTTGCACACGGAATACGAGACCACGCCTATTGGCTATGACCAATATGCCCGTGCTGCCAAGATTCCGTTTGAGAACCAAGAGGCCGCCCAACAAGGGCCGCGCATTGATATGCGCCTGCGTACCTTAAGCCAGGTGTTGGAGCGTTTTGAGTTTCGCAAAGAAATTAAAACCGCAGAACTGGCGCGGGCTACCAGTAGCTATGCAGTCAGTAATCGCACGGCTTTATCAGGTACTGACTTGTGGAGCGATGATGCCAGCAAGCCTAAAGTGCTGATTCAAGATGCTGCCAACACCATTCGTCGTGCTACCGGCATTCCGCAGAAAAACCTGAAGCTGGAAATGGGACACGAAGTGTTTAATGCACTCAGCGTGCATCCGACTATTACCGCGCATTTTTCTTACACTGGGCGTGAATCTGTCACGCCTGAAATGCTGGCGAAATACTTTGATATTGGTGGCGTAGTGGTGGGTGAGGCGATTCGCAAAACCAAAAAAGGCCAAGCGGGTACGGACATCTGGGGCAAAGATGCGATTTTATTTTATACCCCGCCTACAGCCATGCAGGAGCAAGAGCAGCCCAGCTTTGGTTATACCTATCGCCATCGTGGTTATCCGTTGGTGCGCCCTTGGCGCTATGACGAAGATGATGAAAGCTGGAAGGCCAATGTGCTAGACGAATGCCGTCCTTATGTGACAGGCATGGGCGCTGGCTTTTTGATTCAAACCGCAGTGGCATAAACCATGTCCTATCTCACCCTGGCAGAATTAACCGACTACGGTGCCGATGAACTCACCGATGTCGATACTGATTTAGCGCAACGCTGGTTGACCGCTTCTTCTGAATTGGTTGATCAACGCCTCGCGGGTGGCATTTATGACTATGTTTTGCCGTTAGAACCTGTACCAACATTAATCAAGCAAATTGTCGCTGACCTTGCCCGTGCGGGTATTGCGTCGGGCAACCGCATTTGGGAAGGCGAACGGCTAGAAGCGCTGGAGCGGCGTGAAAAACTCGCACACGGCCTGTTAGACAAGATTGCCAAAGGCGAAATTCAGTTAGGCGCGGCTTATTTTCAAACCGCTTCGGGTTTGGTCGATGGCAGCGAGATTTTAGTCAGTTCACGGCCTCGGAGAGGCTTCTAATGGCGGGTATTGGATTAGATTTAACCCTGGAAATGCGTCAGCTACAGGCGTTTTTAAACCGCGCTGCACAGTTAGATACGCCAGCGATGCTGCGCGTTTTAGGGACTGAGGTTGAAAGTCAAACGCGCCGCCGTATCACTGAAGAACAGGCATCTCCAGACGGCGAGCCGTGGGCTGCTTGGTCTACTGGATACGCTGAAACGCGCAAAGGGAGTGGGAGTTTGTTGGCTGATACTTCGGCCCTCCTTAACTCCATTGCTAATCAAGATTTAAACGACGGACTCGCGGTAGGTACTAACTTGCAGTACGCAGCCATTCATCAATTCGGCGGATTAGACGGCATGGCTCCGGGCCCTGCTGGCATTCCAGAGCGGCCTTTCTTGGGTGTGTCTGCCGATAATCTCAACGATTTAGAACATCTGGCTCAAGTGTGGCTGGATGATGCGCTGAACTAATGCCGATTGACTCCGCTCGTCCTTTAATCGTACAGAAATTACGCAACGCCACACCTGCGTTGCCGTTTCAACTGATACGCGGCACCTCCAATATCAAGGCCGTGCTGCGCCAGAGTTGGTCAAGCCCCGCTTGTTTTGTGTGGCGCTACGAGCGCAAGGCGACACCTGAAAGTTTGGATATGTCAGTAACCCGTCAAAGCGTCCAGATGCTTTACGCCGTGCTGACTGTGGTGGCGTTAGAAAAAGATGACGGCTCAGTGGAAGACCAGGCGGAACAATTGAGCGATTTAGTCATGCGGCAATTATTAGGCTGGCGACCTTACGGCGACGCGCCGTTATTGGATGCCGGAGGCCGCGCCTTAACTGAATTAGAGCGAAATCGCCTGCTCTGGCTAGACAGCTACGCGCTCGACCAGTGTGTGACTGCGGATACCGATTTAGTGCAAGGCACGCCGCAAGAGTCCAATGTTGACACAGTGGCTTACGTCTGGGCAGTGGTGCCTGTAGCTATCAGTGGAGACCGCGTGGTAGTGGTCACGGTGTTAGGTGCTGTTTACGCTGACCCTGCTCATGAAGAGGACGGGGAGTTGTCACCGGGCATCACCTTAAATGCCGCAGCGGCGGGGGATTCGGTGCGGATTCAAACCGCAGGCAACCGTTATTCTACCAGTTACACCTGGCCTCCCGGTACGGCGTTATATCTGGGGACTAACGGTACGCTCACGCCCACGCCCGCCGATACAGGTTGGTTGTGGAAGCTGGCAACGGTATTAACCGATAACACGATTTACTTTGAACCCGACACCCCTGTTTGGAGGGAATAACGATGGCTTGGAAGTTTTTGACCCTTGATGGTCTTAAGACAGTATTGCGTGAGGCGATTATCGCCAGCACTGGAGCTGCGGATGCGGGCAAAATTGCGGCGCTGGATGCGGCGGGCAAGTGGGATGCGTCCATGATGCCCACGGGCGTGGGAGCTGATACCAAGGCTTATCCTGCCAGCGAGAATTTGGCGGGCGGTGATTACGTCAATATTTTTGACGACGCGGGCACCTGGAAAATCCGCAAGGCGGATGGTTCTGACCCTGCAAAGTTTGCCAGCGGATTTGTGTTGGCAGCGGTCACTTCAGGCAGCAACGATACGGTGTATTTTGAGGGTGACAATACGTCAGTGTCTGGATTGTCTCCAGGATTGGTGTGGTTGTCAGACGCGACACCAGGGGCTGTGGTGCAAACGCCGCCTACCGCAGCAGGCAGCATTATTCAGGTGCTGGGAACCGCGACTTCCGCGACTTCAGTCAACACTGAAATAGCAGTAGCGATTGAGGTTGAATAATGGCACGTTGGCTGGCTGCGTTTGATTCGTTGAAAGGCGCTTTAACGCCCCTTAAAAACCTGGTCTTGAATCTCTCCGCGCTGACTCAGCCGCGTGAGATTCTGTTTCCTGACGCGGATATGCGGCTGTTGTCGCAGACCGAGGCGGATGGATTGACGGGGGGCGGGAATACTGCCCTGCACAACCATTCTGTGCAATCTACCGAGGATAATTACGGGCAGCAAACGCACGCGATCTATTCCAGTAGTGCGACGTGGCACTCGTATTTTATAGCAGGGCAACGTGCGAGAGGCTCTAGCGCTGCTCCGTCGGCGGTTTTGACTAACGATAGATTGCTGACCGTTCAGGCCGCAGCCCACGACGGGACGGGGATGTTCAACGTTTTTTCGATACAGGTGTTTGCGGCTGAAAATCACACCACCAGTGCTCGTGGTGCGAAGGCTATTTTTTATCTGGTCAAAAACGGGGGCACCTCGTTAGTCCCTGTTTTTCAATTCAACCCAGACGGCTCGGTGTCGATGCCTCAGTTGCCGACCAGCCCAACAGGGCTGGCAACGGGTTCTTTTTGGAATAACAACGGTGTTCCCAATATTGTGTAATTTGAAGATAAAAACGGCACTCGAAAATATCTATGCATTAAGTAAAGGAGAATGAAATGAGCTGTGGGGTCTTTACAGGAAACACGCTGCTATTAGTAGCTGCACCTGCAACGTATGGGGACGTGCCTGCGGGTACGGGTACCGAATACGACGCGCTGCCGATTTTACAAGGTAGCACCATTGAATTAGCGGGGGACGATGAAACGCTCGATTATCTTCGCGGCAGTTTTACCCCGTCAGTGGATATTCCAGGGGGCGCGTATTGGACGCTAAAACTCGATATGCCTTTATACGGCGGCGGCGTGGATGGCACGTTGCAGCCGTTGCCCGCAGACAAAATATTACGAGCCAGTGGGATGGTTAAGCAAGACGCTTTTGTGGTGCCCATTGGTACAGGTATTACAGGTGACTGGGCAGTCGGAGACGCTGTGGAAAATGCGTCTTCTACCGTGTTTGGTTATGTGGCAGGTGTGGATACGTCAGCCGCACCTCACTTGTTGCTGGTGTACAACGCGACACCAGGGAATGCTCCCGTCAGTGGGGATGCGATCACCGTCGCGCCGGGTGGTACAGCCACACTGAGTGCCGACCCCTATACCGCGTTTGTCTACGCCTACACCTCTGATTGTGATAGCACAGCCAACAATGCGTTGAAGTGGTTTTATCAAAATATCTTGTGCGTCGCCAGTGGCGCGCGGAGCAGTGTGGATTTCAGCTTTGAAGTGAACAAGACGGCAAAAATGACGGTCAATTTGACGGGGCTATATCAAGCGCCCGCTGATGCAACAAAGCCGTCAGATAAATTACCGCCAAATCTGGTGCCGCCCAATTGTGTCGGCATGGGATTAAAGCTGGGTAGTTACGCCCCAGCGGGTGTGGATAAACTGGAATTAAAACAAGATGCGGATGTGCAGGTCATCGACGACTTAAATGCATCCGACGGCTACAGCGGCGTGGATATTGTGGGCAGAATGCCGATGTGCTCGTTTGAAATGGATGCGGCGGCGACACTGGTAGCACACGATCCTTTTGCCGCGTGGCAGGCTGGAACGACCACGCAATTGGTTGCCCGTCTGGGTTCGGTAGCGGGCAACAGATTCCATCTGGTGTTGCCTAACGGACAGCCTCGTCGTCCTAAATTTGGTGACAAAAACAAGCGTCTACGCTACAGCCGTGAGTTTAAGTTGACGGGCGGCGTGGACAACGAACTTTTCTTTTTTTACTACTGATTTAACACTGATTTAAGGAGATGTATCGTGGCTTTTAAGCGCAAAAAAGATAGCCATTTTTCTGGCAAAGTAGAGTTTGAATGGTTTGACGAAAAAGCTGTTAAGCAGAAATCCGATTTCAGTATCACCTTTTCCCGTCCGACACAACAGATTGTTGAAACGGACGAGTTTACCGAACTCACTCGGACTGAATTACTGGATCAATATTTTGTCTCTGCCGAGGGGATTGCGGATGAAAGTGGAGAGCCTATCAATGATAAAACAGAGCAACTAGAAGCTATCTACGAAATGCCTGAAGCGGCGGCGGCCGCGTGTGACTTGTTTTTTCGTGGAATACTGTCCCCTGGAAGCGGCAAGGGTCGAAAACCTTACCGCAATCGGTAGGCATTGGGCAAAACCTAATCACACCGATAAAGAGAGCGTGGGTGCCCTGGCTGAAAATGCCGATGCCTGGGCTGATTTTCTGGACGGCCAGGGCGAACCTAAAGACTGCGAGGTGTTTCCAGAACACTGGGATATTTTAACCTCGTGGTTGAATCTGACTAAAGCGCGGCTGTGGCGTTACCCACCGCTGAGCGGTCTGCCACTGGGATTAGACTGGCCTCAAGTCCGCGCCCACCCGCATTGCCCCCCTGACGAACATCTCCCTTCCATCGTCATTATTGAACAAGCGGCTACCGACGCACTGCACGAGAAAAACTAATGTCTTCTGAAACCTTGACTGTTCGCGTTAGATTGCTGGCCGACGGCTCCGCGCTGATCGGCGAGACGCGGCTGTCTGCGCAAGAGCTGGAGAAGCTGCGCGACTCAGCCGATAGCGCTCAGTCTGGGTTTGACGATCTGAATGCGTCTAGTGACGATTTGGGTGGCTCGCTGGCGGATATGGCTGGGAGCGCTGTCAAGGCTGTTGCCGCTGTCGCCAGTATTGGTGCAGCGGGATCGGCCTGGGTGCAGTTCGATAGCGCAACACGCAACACGGCAAATCTGACGGGCAGTGCGCTCAAAGATATTAAAGCCCTCGCGCTCGAATCAGGCATTGCGATGGGGCGTTTTGCTGGGGATGCCTCGGCGGCGTTTGGTGTGGTGGGTTCTAAATCACCCAAATTGCTAGAAGATGCCGCTGCACTGAAAGGTGTTGCCGACGCTGTTTTTATGCTGACGGATGCTGATAGTGCTATGGGAGGTAGCTTATCTGACTCGGATACGGCGGGTGCTATCACAGGTATGCTCAACGCCTACTCTGTTGGTATAGATGAAGCCGTTGTTAAGGCCAATGTGTTTTCCAATGCCTTGGCAGCGGCTGCACAGGTGGGTTCGGTCAATATTTCAAACCTGAACGCCACTGTTGCAGGTGTCGGCACCACGTTTGCGATGGCGAATATTCCGGCTGAAGAGTTGTTAGCGGTGTCCGAACTCCTGGGCGAAAAAAGTGACGCATTGCAAGGTTCCCAGGCCGCCACCTCCTTAAACTCAGTAACTATCGCGTTACAAACTGCCAGCGATAAATTTAAGCAGTACGGCATTTCTGGTGTTGATACCACTCTGAAAACAGAGGGTTTTGCAGCCGCGTTGAGAAAATTGTCTCCGATTATTGGAGATACGAATGCTTTAGTGGATATTTTTGGCAAAGACCACGCCAATGCGGTCACTATTCTGGTTAATAATACAGAGGCCATTGACGAGTATACGCGGAAAATATCAGGCACCAATACAGCCTACGATCAAGCTATTGCGGGTTCAAAGACGTTTAGCAAACAAGTCACGATTCTTGGCGCGAATCTTAAAAATATCGCGTCTGTGGCTATTGACGATTTTGTGGGAGACCACGCCGCCGCGTCTCTGGCTGTATTGAACGTCGGCCTTGCAGCAGTGGCTGAAAATATCGAGGTGTTCGAGGCTGTTGCCGTGGTTCTGGGCGTTCGCGCGTTAGCGCCTATGGCGGCTGGATTTACCACCAGTGCAGCTGCTGCTGTGAAAAATCAAGTGGCTCTGGTGACTCAAGCGGCGGCTGCCCGTCAAGCGGCGGCGGCGGGAACGGCTCGCGCTGCCACCAGCGCCCGTGCTCACGCGCAAGTCTCGGCGGCGGCACTGGCTGAAGCGCAGGCGCACCGTGCCAATTTAGCGCAGATGGCGATTTACGGCCCTGCACGCGCTAAAGCTGAGCGGGACGTGACGGCTGCTGCGGCGGCTCATGCGGCGGCGACCAGTGCTGTGACGCTGGCTGAAAGTCGCGCGGCTGCTGCGATGGGCGCTACTACGGCAGCGGCTAGATTGCAATCAGTGGCGCTGAGAGCGACAGCGGGGGCTGCTCGATTAGCCAGCGGTGCTTTAGCCTTGGTCGGCGGGCCTGTTGGAGCGGCGATTCTCGCTGGAATTGTTGCGTGGCAGTTGTATAAAAGTGAGGTGCTGGAGGTCAAAATCGCCGGGATTGCGATGACCGAGGCAGTCTTGGTGGGCATCGAGTATCTACGATTTGGTTTTCAAGCTGCGTTTTCCTTTATTCACGAAAAAGGCGTGGATACATACGAGGCGTTAGCCAGTGGCTGGGCTTACGTGCAGGCCGCCTCAGACGTTGTTTTCGGCGCTATCAAAAACGCTTGGAACTCAATAATGTCAGGGCTGGCGAGCACGTTCAGTCGGTTTGCTCAAACCATTGCCGATAAAATGCCTACCGCTCCAGGTACTACGGAACTTGCCAATCAACTGACGTTTTTATCCGGTTCACTGAGTGTTGCGGCTAAAGGTTTTGAGAATGCGGGCACCGCCAATACGAACTTCACTACTGCGTTAGCAGCACGGCAGTCAGTAGTGACAGAATCTATCGCTGGGATGCGCCAGTCTGTTGTAACGATTGACGAGTTGAAAACTTCTCGCGACGCAGCCATCGCAGGCGTTCGCACGGAAATGGGCGCGTTGGTAGACGCTGCGGGGCAAACTGCGGCGACAGCCGGTACCACAAAAGACCTGTCTGATAAAGTTAAGGACTTAGAGACGGCGTTTAATGCCGGAGGAAGAGGTGCGAAGAATTTCGGCGAAGCAGCCAAAAAAGCGTCTGAGGAAGTGCTTAAGCTCCAACAGGCGCTGGACTGGGACGAAAAAACGCTGGGCATGGATGCAGCAGCAAAAGACGCGCTGAAATTTGAAGACGCGCTGCGACGCACTGGCAAATTCAGTGAAGACGAGATCAAGCGTCAAGGGGATATTTACGAAGCGCGTAAGCGGTCGCTCGAGCTTCGTAAAAAGGGGGTTGACTTGGCTGATCAAGAGGCCAAAAAATCTGCCAGCCGCCTAGCTGATCTAGAGAAGGAGGTCGGCTACCTGCAAATCGCTGATGAAAAAACCCGTGAACGCCAGAAATACCTAGACGAATTTACCGAGGCCGATCAACAGCGTGCGGCGGATTTGTACGACCAGAAAGTCTCCCTGGAAGATCATAATGACTTAATTGAGAAGCAGCAGGGGCTTTGGAAAGGTGTCAGAGGCGAAATTCAAGGCACTCTGGCAGACTTTTTCTCTGGCACCGTGAGTATTGAAGACGGATTAAAGGGGTTGTCTAAGCATTTTAGAGGCATGATCGCTGAACAGCAGTCAGCGCAATTGATGGCTAGCGCCGGAAACTTTTTTAATCCGGCTTCTGCATCCAGCGGCGGGATTTTATCAGGATTGAGTGGTGGTAGCGGCTCAATGTTGGATATGACTGGGTTGGGAAACTTAGTCTCCAGCGGTGCTGAAACTATCGGTGCCTCGTTGTTTAGCTCGTTTGGCGGCGCTGGCAGCGAACAAGCTGCAATGTTGGCAGCGCAGACGGCAGATTTTGGTGTTGACGGGCTGATGTCAACAATGGACTCGTTTACTGCTGGCACGTCTGCGCTCTCTAGCGTCCCGTGGGGACAGGTGGCAACGGGCATGATGTCGCTGGTTGAAGGCGACTGGACGGGTGTCGCCACTTCAGCTATTTCGGCGGCACTGATGTTCACGCCTGCCGCTCCGCTGGCTCCGTTTGTTGATCCCGTTGTTAGGCTAGTGGTGGGGGCGTTTGATAACGGGGAAACACGTCAGGGGGAGGCATTCGATTGGCACAAAGGCACCGAGGACCCGCGGTTTGTGAGCGGGCCTAGCGGAGGCGCGTTTGCTGACGGGCTCGTTTCAGACGTGGTCGCTGATTACTCTACCAATATTAATGAAATGTTGGAACGGCTCGGTTCTGAAATGGAGCTGGAGTATTTTCACGCAGGCGCCTCAACTAGCACAAAGGGGCGGGGTGGAACGCATATCGGCGGGAGATTAACGGGCGGGCTAGTTGTAGGGCAGACCTGGGATGAGGGGCAAAAAACAGGCGGCACGCAAACGCTGAACGCTGAGCAGTCTGCCCAGCAGTTATTAGGCGACGCCGAAAAACTGCGGCTCGAGGTTTTGCAAGTCGCCAGCGATCTGCCCGAATGGATTTCGGTCATATTAGCAGAGGTGGATACTGAGGCGATGCCCTCTGCCGAGGTCGGCGGCATCTTGTCGTTGGTGGAGGCGTTGGGGGTGATGGATCAAAAAACAGGAGAGGTATCAGAAGCGTTTGACTCTGGCTCTGCGTTCGGGGCGACGTTAATAGGGCTGATTGACAGTGCGGACGGGAGCGCTGCGTCAATGAGCAATATCGTCAGCAAAATGTTCGGACTGAAAAGCTCGTTTGAAGGTTTAGGGTTGTCCACAGACGGATTGACCGCTGATTTTATCAAGCAGGCTGGCGGGGTCGATCTATTGGCGACAAAAACAGCCGCTTATTACAGCCAGTTTTACAGTGCTGAGGAGCAGTTTGAGAAAACCTGGGGGGATATGTCGGCAAAAGTGGCCGATGGCTTTGCAGAGCTGGGAATTGCAGCGCCAAAAACCCGCGAAGAATTTAACGAGATTGTTAGCGGGCTGGATTTAACCTCCGAAAGTGGGCAAGAGACGTATCTTGAATTGATGAACCTTTATCCGGCGTTTGGGTTTATCCAGGATGCGTCAGAAGGTGCGCGGCAGAAATTAGAGGGGCTTAAAAACATTTCTGTATCCCCAGATCAGCGTGCTGCTAACGATTGGGACGATTTAAACAACGAATTGATAGAGTTAGGGGTGGGCGGCATCCCATTAACCCGCGCAGGGCTGGCTGGATATACGGATTCACTCGACGAAACCAATATTGAGCACCAAAAAGCGATCACGATTTTAGACGGGCATAAATCGGCTATTGACGGATTTTATAGTGCCTTTGATACAGCGTTTGACGGATTAACCGAGATAGCGATAGCGCCTGCTGAGCGTGGTAAATCGGCATGGAATGATTTAAATGGGGAACTAGATTCTCTGGGGTTAGATGCGCTGCCCGCTACTCGTGCGGGACTAGCTGAATATAAAGACGGGCTTGATGAAAACAATGAAGCTCATCGTGACGGTGTGGCCCTGCTGTATAAAAACAAAGGTGTCATTGACGGGTATTACAAAGAACTCGAAAAGACCGAACAAGATAGACTGAAAAAACTCGAAAAGGCTGAAGAAGCACGCTTTAAAAACGTCGCGAAAGCTGCTGAGGATGCCGCAAATGCGCAAACCAAGGCCATGGAGGATTTGCGCGAAGGCGCTAAAGGACTGTTGGATTATGTACGTGACTTGAGTTTGGGTGATACCAGTACGCTGAGTAATGCAGCGCGTTTTGCCCAGGCTCAAACACTGTATGAAGGCACGCTGAGCGCTGCACAACTGGGCGATCTTGACGCTATCAAAGACTTGCAGGGTATCACCAGCACGTACCGCTCGCTGGCTAACGATTTTTACGGTGATTCTGATCGTTATCGTGAAGTGGAACTAGGCACTCGGCAAGATGTGGCGCGGGTGGCTGGCACTCGACTGGCAATGGACGATCAGGCGCTCGCTGACTATTTGGGCGTTCCACAGTTGGCTGAAGGTGGGGTGGTGTCTCAACCCACGCTGGTGCTGGTGGGTGAAGCAGGCCCCGAAGTGGTGACTCCGTTGAATCGTTCGGACGGTTCTAATGGGTTGGGCGAAGTTAAAGGTACCTTGACCGTGTTATTACGCGAAATGCAAGAAAACAATCGTCTGTTGCGCAAAATCGCTGAAGACAATAATGATAATGCGGTACGTCAAAGACGTTCAACTCAGCTATCAGGGCAACAAGCTGTCGTGGCGGTGCAGTCTGCGAAAGTGGCAGTGGGGTACAACTGATGGCGAAAACCACTTCAGAGTACCTGACCTGGTTACAAACCAACAATGCCGGAATGCTGTTGGTGGAGTTGAACTATCACGACGGTGTGAGCGAAAAAACCGTGTATTTAGGGACGCGCTCGTTTAAGTCTTTGCCCACTGACACCCCTGCGAACACCGCGTATATGCCGTTGATTCGCAACGTGCCTGAGTTCAGTGCTGATATGAGCGGGGCGCTGAACGTTGGTAGCCTAGATATTAAGAACAACGGTGAGTTGGATGCCTTTGTTGGATTGTCGTTTGGCAATCGTCCTATTAAGTTGGGTTTGGGTGATCCTAGTTGGGCGCGGGATGATTTTATCTGGGCTAATTTTCGCACCGCTCAAGAAGGTGTGACCTGCCCTGACCCCAACACGCTGCGCTTATTCTTCCACGATCAAATGAAGGTGCTCGACGCACCGATTCAAACCTCCCTGTTGCCAGACGGCAAACCCATCCCTTTGTGCTACGGCACGGTATTCAATGTCTCGCCTGCGTTTTTGGGTGAGGATATTGATGGCGCTCATTATCAAGTCAACGACGGTAGCGTAGACGGTATCACGGTCAGAAGTGGCGGCCTATCTGTTGGTGGACTGTCTCTGGATTTACCTAATGGACAGTTTACGATTGACCCTGCACCGACTGGAAAAGTGACCTGCGATGTAGTGAACACCACAGCCGGAGATTTGGTGGGGGAAATAGTTGAGGCGGTGCTGTTGCAAATGGGTGTGTTAAGTGGCTCGATGGATAGCAGCAGTTTTAGCGCGTTCAATACCGCTATCCCGTATTCCGCTGGAATTTATATTGACAAGCGTACCAATGCCCGACAAGCGATTAAAACTCTACTGGAATACAGCACCGATAAAGGGGCGTCGTCCTCGTCCTCTTTGGGCGTTCTCAGCGTGGACCTGGCGGGGCTATTTTATCTGTGGAGACCTCATAATCTCATTGGTTCGGAAAGTACGGCTTATGTGCATTATCAGGGGTTTGTTGCCAAGGACGGGCTGTCTATTGAGAACGTCACGCCGCCCATTGCGAGTGTGCGGCTGGGCTATCAGAAAAATTATACCGGACAAGATGAAGGCAGCGTTTTTGACGCGGTATCCGCAGATGATCGGAACCTATACGCCGCTGATTTTCAGTACGAAACAGGTGAGCAGGTTTTAACTCAGTGGAACGAAGCGCTGACATATCCTGTGGGTTACGATTCTGCGCTGGCAAATGCCGTAATCGCAAGGACCGAGATTACACGGTTATTTGCTTTGCATTCTGCACCGCTGCTGCGGTATTCGCTGGATACGTTTTATCCGCCTGTCCTGCATAGATTGGGCGACAAAATGCGTGTAACACACCCGCGATTGGGTTTCTCGGCAGGCGTTGATATGCAAATCGTCGGGTTCCAGTGGCAGCGGTTGACAGGAAAATGCCTTTATAAGTTATCACCTATTGTGGACGTGGTCGGGTTCGTGTGCGACACGTACTACGAACAATCCGAGGCATTCACCATTAATACAGGTAAACCAATCTGCACAAATAGCGTCCCGTCACAGGGATTATTGGGGGTTTTATTATGAGTGTTCCAATCCTGGTTGAGGGGCAAGTAAAATATCTGAAGACTGTTTCAGGCGATGGATCGCTGGGTGATCCTTGGGTCGCTGCGCACGATACACCACGATTTATAGCGAACGAAAGCAATGTTGTTAGTGCGTATTTAGAAAACGGAGGGAGCAGGGCGCAAAACGTTGACGGCAGCGTTACTGCTGTGGAATTCAGCTATACACCACCTACAGGCCACGACTTTCTCTGTCAGAGAGCGATGATTTATATGGAAGACAGCACTAATTTCGCGTCGGGCATTTTTGCAGGATTAGGCGGTGCGCTAACTAACGGCTGGCTCATGAAAATCAACGGGTTCAGTGCCTTTACAGCGCGTGACAACGCTGAACTCGCAATACATATGTTCGACATCTCAGGTAACACCATTTTCGGTAAGGACAATCAAACGCTGATCGGGCGTTTTTCGTTTAACAAATTCACCAACGGCGGGGACGGGATCACCATTCGTGACGGCATGACAATATCGACTGTCGTGCAAGATGATCTGTCTGGATTAGACCGATTGAACGTTATGGTTCAAGGCGTCCTTTTGCCTATATAGGTGATCTATGAGCTTTAGAATTATTATGGAAAACATGGCTGATAGCGCCACGCTCAGCGCTGATCCTGATTTTGCCGCCGACCTGTCGCTGACAGGCGCCGAAGAAGGCGTGGGGATACAGCGTTCTGAGCGCTGTTTTACGGCTCGGACTGTGGGCTTGCCTGCGGTGCAACGGATTTACTTTTCGCTACCAGAGGCACGGGTGGTGGCTAATGACGGGTTTGTGTTGCAGGGCAATTTTAGCAGCGACGCGGTGATAAAAATATCGCTGTATCCCGGTGCGGTTCAGGCTGGCGAAACTATCCTCGACACTGAGCCTGAAGGCGTTTGGAAACTAATCCCTTGGGAGGACTTTTTGCCTTGGGGTAGTTTCGAGTGGGGAGCCAGCCAATTTACCCGGCAATTAGGCGTTGATCCGCAATTTACTCAGGCATTTACCGCTAACAATGACGGTGATATGTATCAGTCTGGCGTGATTGAAGTTTACGATGCGGCTAACCCAGCGGGATTTATTGATGTAAACAGGTTCTTTTTAGGCGCGTGGATTCAACCGCAGCGCGGCGCATCGTTTGGAGCCACGGTGAAGAACGTAGACGATAGTGAATTAGAGCCAGATGACGGCGCTGGCCTAAAAGGATTTGAGCGCGAGAAATATCGCAAAGTCACCTTTGATTTGAATGGGCTGAAAAATGCGGATTTTTCCGCACTGTGGGCTGGCTTTAATTATTGCGGAAAAACCAAGGAGATTTACGTGGATGTGCGACCCAATCAAATAGGCACGCAGAAGACCATATGGGCACTACGCGGACATTTTGTGAGCGAGCCTGAATTTAACAAGGCGACTGTGAACCATTTTCGTACCCGTTTTGAAATCAGAGAGGTGAAGTGATGTCCTGGACAAAAGAGAGTGGCAGCTTTGATGTGGGACTACCGTTATCTCAATCGCAATATTTACAGTCTGTCCCTAAATGGCGCCGCTACACGGCGGCAATGGGGGACGAATTAGCGGCTGCAATAGGTGATTCTGACAGCCTGTCCGCACGGTTTTTGGCGTTAGAGGCTCTGGTAAATTACGCACCGTTCGGTTTGCAGGCAGGAATGCCAGCGACGTTCTTGGAAGCACCGGATGCTAACTGGTTGGAAGTTTTGGGTACTGAAGTCAATACGTTTGCTAAAACCGATTATCCAAGCTTGTACAAGGCATTTGCACCTTATTTAACCAGTTGGACAGCCTTGGTGTCAGGTACCAACGAGGATATAAATGACGCGGTATTTAATGATGGTCGGTACATCCTGGCAGGCTCCCAAAAAGGACTCTATGCGTTGGCGGGTACCACGACGTTGCAGAGTGCCAGCGTTAATCCTAACGGTGTTGTAAAAAGCCTTGCGGCAAATGGGTTGACGGGGGCATCGGCCTTGGTGGTTGGCGTGGGTTCTGCCGATTACGTGGGCACGACAAGCGGTCTGACATCAGGCGATACGTGGTCTACTCAAAGTAGTGGGCAAGCCGATGCCAACGTGAATTGGTCTGAAGTGATTTATTGTGCGGGCAACATCAATAAATTTGTTTGTATCGGATTTAAAAAGACGGCCTCTAGCCCTGACACCTACGAGTCTTACATTCGTAGCAGCGCCGACGGCGTGACCTGGGCGCTAGAGAAAACACTAGCGGGGCGTTGGCAGTCCATCGCCTATAACGATCACTACGCCAGTAGTAATGAATTTGTGATAGTGGGCTGGCCTTTGTTGGGCGATAGTGTAGCGGCTGCACGTAAAGCCAGTACCCTAAACGGCACATGGGGTGCTCTGACTTTTGATAGCGAAGTGACTCCCTCTGTTTATTTGAATTCCGTGGCGTATTACGACGATGGAACGGCTCGCGGGTTTGCGGTGTGCGGATTGGCAGGTAAAGCGGGGGTCAAAGAGATTGGAGCCACTAATATCTCAGCGGCAACTGATGTGCCTGGGCTGCCTACACTGAACAAGGTGGTAGCGGATGCTGAAAACCAAGTGTTTTATGCTCTGGGTCAGCCCGTAAACGGCGTGGCTTATATCTATGAAGCGTCGCCTGCTCAGGCTGGCGTGCTGTGGGTGCCTGAATCCGTGGGCGCGTTTGCGCTGAATGGCTACGCAGTGGATTCAACCAATCAGCGGTTCGTGGTGGGGAATGGCGGGAAGGTTTTTGCGTTCACAGGTCAAACGGCCAGCACCTTTACTATCCCCTATCCCTACGGTTCAATCGCGCCCAGCCCGTATCGTGCGTTTGTATTAACCGAATCCGTTAGCGCGGATTTAGGCGCTGAAGAAGTCGTTGATGTTGATTTAACTAAGCTGGAATCGGGATGGCAGTTAGTGAAGTTGCTCGACACCAGCACTGATTACGTCAGAGGCTTTGCGCAGCATGGGGACACGATGGTGGCCTATGGCGACGGCGGATTGTTGTACAAATCTGTTGATGGATATAACTGGATTGATATTAGCGGTGTGTTGACTATCACGGGGGATATTACCAGTGCTGTTTTTTCGAGTAGTGGATATTTGGGAGTTACGACACCTACTGGATATAGCGTATTAAACCCCGCGCTGGATACCGTTACAAAGCTAGGTACTGGTGCGTTGGATTATCTGACAGTGTTTATTGATGATGACGAAAATATAATTTTTGCGAAAAAAGCGTTTGGTTATAACACAGTGACAGGAAGAATAACGTACCTGAATGTTTTGTCTCCGACCTATAATACCAATACTGGCGATAGTTACGAATGGCTTGATAACAATGGTTATCCTGGCGTTACAGATACAGATAATCCAGTTAATTACAAAAATTATGTTTACCAAGGCCAGTTGTTTTTGCCCTACGTTTCTGGCGGGAATTCGTATTTACTAAAGGAATGGCAAGCTAACTACTTTGACATTGCCGCGCAAATCAATGATTTTGTCGTGAAAAACCTATCTCACTCAAATGTCTGGGGCGAGTTAATGCTGTGCGGAAAAGACGGCAAGGCGTTTGTCGTCAGTGAAGATGCCACGGGCACACCGCAACAGATCACCATTTCTCAGCAGTACGATATTGAAGATGCGGTTCATTTTGCCGCCAAAGCGTGGGTAATGGCGACTCGGCGCGGACTGTACGTATCTACTGACAGTCAGAATGTGACCTATTACCCTGGCGCTATATCGGCGACGCGGATTATGGCAGTGAATAAGCCTGGTGAATTTAAGTTATTAGCCAACAGTATGGCGTACCCTGGGTACGTGAGTCTGTGTGTTTTTTAGTGGTTGAAAGTTAGCCCAAACCTGTAGGAAGTTAAGAAGGTAGGATTAATGAAATCTCAAGAGATTAGTCATAACGGAAAAACCTTTTTGAAGTTTAGACCTCAAGGCTTCGCGCATTCAATTGAATTGCCAGTGATACAGTCAGGCAGCCGCGCGCAGTCAAGCGCTTGGACGTGGAACGGACAAACTGGCGAACCAACGTTACGACCTAGCGTGAAAACAAGGCACGGCAATGGTTTGGTGTCCCATTTTTGGCTAAATGACGGTGTTTGCTTATATCTGGACGATTCAACAGACGGGAATGCCGGAAAATCACTACCTCTGAGTGATATTGAATAAATATGTAATTGTAGCCCAAAAGTGTAGGTAGGAAGGTAGGATTTACGCCCGTTATCTGAAAGACAAGGAGTGTTTTGTGCCGCGTAAATCATTTTTAAGTTGGGTGGGTGGTAAATCTCAGTTAGCGCCGACGATTATTAAGTTAATGCCGCCACATCGCTGTTATTGTGAAGTGTTTGCGGGAGCCAGTTGGGTGTTGTTCCGTAAGGATGAATCCAAAGTTGAAATCATCAACGATTTGAATGTCGAACTGGTGACGCTGTATCGCGTCGTGCGGCATCATTTAGAAGAGTTTGTGCGCTGTCTGAAGTGGCTACTGGTGGCGAGAGATGAGTTTGACGTGTTTATGCACGCTGAACCTGACTCGCTCACAGATATTCAACGTTCGGTGCGTTTTTATTATTTAGTGCGCACGGGCTTTGGCTCACGAGTCAATACGCACCACCTCAGTTTCAGCACCCAACGAGCACCAGGTTTCAACCTGCTGCGCATTGAGGAAGACTTAAGTGCTGCGCATTTGCGGCTGTCACGGGTGCAGATTGAGCGCAAGCCGTATCAGGATTTTATCCGGCGTTATGATAAAGGGGAGGATGTGTTTTTTTACCTTGATCCGCCCTATCACGGCTGTGAGGATTACTACGGCAAGGGGATGTTTGGCTAGGCTGATTTTGGTGAGTTACGTTCTATCCTGCAAGACCTGAAAGGCCGCTTCATGATGAGTATCAACGACACGCCGTTTATTAGGCAGATGTTTGCTGAGTTCAATATCAAGGATGTGCAGCTGACGTATGGTCTGGGAACGGCAAAAGGTTCGAGTCGAAAACAGACGGGGGAGTTGTTGGTGATGAATTATGAGCCTACCAAGGCAGTCTGACAACTAGGGTGATTTGCCGCGCATGAGCCTTCTGTCTCAAATAATGTTTGCAAAGTCTCAAATAATTTTGCGCGGCCTAAGGGGTAGGCATCGTAGCGAAAAGGTGTGGTTTTGAGGCTGTTTTTTCGGTTTTTTGAGGATGCCCCCCTTGCAACAAGTCTATTCATACCTTTACGCGGTCAGGATGTCCCATGTTTCATATCGTTCAACGCCAGCAACACCTCAATGCTTTTCGGGCCAAACTCCAGCAACAACACGGGGATTTATTCGCCATTTACGGCGGCCCAGGCTTGGGGAAATCGACCTTAATGCACAGCTTTCAAGACCTGCTGGACAGCCAAGGTCGCGCTTATTTATTTCTCAATCTCGAAGACCTCAATCCGGCTCACAATGCAGCAGACCTGCTGGCGGATTTTGCTTGTTTAGATGGCAGCTCAAGCCTCAAAGCCTTCAAAACCGCCGCTGAAAAATATCGTGGCGTGTACCAAGACAGCACCGCTGTTTTAGCACTGTACGGTGATGCGTTCAAACAAGCCGGGACTGTGCTGGAAGAGCACAGCAGCCACGACGACACGCCCACGCAAGACACCACCGACAACCCCACCCTCGCGTCACTCAAAGGTTTAGCGGGCGTGGCAATGGCGGCATGGCAAGCCCGTCAAAAATCGAAAGTGGAGAAAGAGCAACACGCTTTAGGTCATCCTGAAAACTATCTGCTGGACGCGCTGGCACGCAGTTGTGCTCAACATCCGGTGATATTGGTGGACACTTATGAACATCTGTTCAGCCATCCCACATTAGCCGGAAAAACTTTGCTCAGCAGCGTGTATTTTGCACAAGGCAAACGCCGTCCCCGTGTGGGCGACAAAGCCCAAGCCATGCTGCTCAGCGAATGGTTAGATGGCTGCTTACATTGGCTGGCAGCACAAGGGGCTTTAGTGGTGGTGGCAGGACGTGATCCGGGCAATGCCTGGACACAACAGGGCTTAGAAGTGCCACGGTTTAGCGCTGAAGACATGCTAGAAGTCGCACAACATGCGGGGACAAAAGTACAACAAGCCGCTCGCCAACCCCACAGCCGATTACCCCAATGGTGGCCTTGGCGAAAAAAGGCTCCCCCGAATGAACAATGCAACGATCTACAAGCCGTGTTACGACGTTTATCCTTTGATGGCAATCCGCTGTGGTTGCGCGTGGGTTTAAACATGTTGGAAGAAGTGCTCAATGAAGGCGAAGATTTACACAAGCTGGCAAATGACGAAGCCGCTCTACACGCCTGTTTTGAAGCCGACGAAAATCCCACAAATGCCACTTCTCACGAGCACTATTCCTGCAAAATCAGCTTGTTTCAACATGTCACCCGACATTTGCCTACAGACTTGGATGCTAACGCTTGGCGCATGGCTCTGCCCCGCCGTTTAGATGCGGACATCTTGCAAGTGATGTTCGGCGAGCAAGCTAAGACCCTGCAAACCACCTATGCGCGTGCCGGATTACTCCCCATGCAGCGCCGCAGCCAAAGCTTTCGCCTGCACGAAGAAGTGCGGGATTTATTGCTGGCTTATGCGCGATCTAAGCAGTGCTTAAATACCCCTGACACCTTAGCCGTGCATCAACGGTTGGCAGCGTATTTTGTTCAACGCCATGCCTCAGATAAACAAGCTATTCATCTTTTAGAGGCGGCTTACCATCAACTCATGGGTTTAGAAGCCCCCCGTCAACACAGCATTGATCCTGAATTTTATTGGCAATTATTAGCGCAAAATGTGCGTTTATCTCCATTGGATACCTATCAACACGTTGAAGCGGCGCACACTTGGGATAAAGCCCAATGGCAAGCCTCGCTGAATGACCTAGCTGAAGAAAAACGTACTTTAGAAGCTGAATTCGATAAAGAAACATTGGTTCAACTTCAGCAACACACGGCGCAAGGCAAAGCTTGGGATGATGTGAACTTTTGGCAAGCGCAAGTGGAGCAAGATAATCAAGGTGCTTGGTTTTATTTAGGCGTTGCGTTGGGTCAGCTACAACGCTATGAGGAAGCTATCAAGGCATATGCGCAGGCGGTGCAGATTAAGCCTGATTATCATCAAGCCTGGAACAACAAAGGCGCTGCGCTGGGTCAGCTACAACGCTATGAGGAAGCTATCGCGGCGTATGAGCAGGCGGTGAGGATTAAGCCTGATAAGCATGAAGCCTGGTACAACAAAGGCATTGTGTTGGATGGGCTACAACGCTATGAGGAAGCTATTGCGGCGTATGCGCAGGCGGTGCGGATTAAGCCTGATTTTCATCAAGCCTGGTACAACAAGGGCTTTGCGCTGGGTCAGCTACAACGCTATGAGGAAGCTATTGCGGCGTATGAGCAGGCGGTGCGGATTCAGCCTGATAAGCATGAAGCCTGGAACAACAAAGGCACTGCGTTGTATCAGCTACAACGCTATGAGGAAGCTATTGCGGCGTATGAGCAGGCGGTGCAGATTAAGCCTGATGATCATCAAGCCTGGTACGGCAAAGGCGTTGCGCTGCATCAGCTACAACGCTATGAGGAAGCTATCGCGGCGTATGCGCAGGCGGTGCAGATTAAGCCTGATTATCATGAAGCCTGGAACAACAAAGGTACTGCGCTGTGGAAAGTAGGGGATTTAAATACAGCAGCAATGGCGTATGCGCAGGTTTTACAACTTAAGCCCGATGATTTGACCGCATTGGCCAATGACGCAGAACTGGCTTTAGTACAAGAAGATACTGCACGGTGTGCGGAGCGTATCGCCGCAGCGCAAAGCTTGTTGCACAGAGATGATCAACACTATGCCATTTTGCCCTTTTTGGCTTGGCTGGCACAGCCACAGACGGGCTGGCAGGCAGTGTTACAGGCCATTGAAGGTCTGGATACTGGGGTTAAATTGACTTGGGATTTTTCTGATACCCAGCCCGCGATAGCGCGTTTGCCTGAGCCTGAGCGAGAGCAGGCCACCGCGTTTGTGGCGTTTTTTGAGGGGGATTTGGATTTGGCGGTGCTGCGTCAACGTTTAGTAGGATGGGCAAAGCAGAGCGTGCCCATCAATGGCGAGCAAAACAACGGGATTGAAGACCCTCAACCTTGAGCCGCCAACCCCAGCCAAACCCTGTAATGATGGATAATAGATGATGGGCACGCTGCGCTTTGTCCATCTAAAGCAAGATTTTACTACAGCAATGAAAGAAAGGAGATGATATGGGATTTTTATCAGGTTTAATGGGTAATGCTTCAGAAGTGGATGTGGGGCAATTGAATGAGGATTTAGGGCCTATTTTAGCGACTAATGAAGGGGTTGAGTTAGGTTTTAAGCTCATCCGCGATATGATTATATTTACCAATAAACGAATGATTTTAATTGACAAACAAGGCATGACAGGAAAGCGGGTGGAATATCATTCTATTCCTTATCCAGCCATTACTCATTTTAAGGTAGAAACTTCAGGGCATTTTGATTTGGATTCTGAATTGAAAATATATATCACCGGGGCTGATGAACCGATTAGCCGAGAATTACGCGCCGGAGATGATATTGTAGCGATTCAGAAAACCTTGGCTAATTGTATTTTTAACTAAGCCTTAGCTAAAGTACATCATTTATAGGCTTGCGATAGAGTCAAACCCAAGACTGCCAGTCCTTGAAGGACTGGCAGTCTTAACCACTGATGTCATTTTGCTCTATTTCTCAATCGTGCCATTAAGCCAAAACGTTCGGGTGCAGGTGGCACACCTGCACCCGCAGCCTCAAATCCAATCGTGCCTATTCCACCCTACAGAACTATTTCTCGTTCCCAAGTGCCGAGGCTGTAAAAGAACTCCTTCCACAGGCGACATCAATGGGATTAAAAATCCTAGAATTCATGTTTTTTCGGCTATTTCAAGGCAAAAAAGGAGGT
>JADGEH010000116.1 GCA_016744475.1 Thiotrichales bacterium
GGATAAACAAAAAAAACAAACTCATTTGCTTTCATGAAAAACTAAACTCTTATTATTTTTATGATGTAATAAATAAAACACTCACAAGTTACAAAAATAAAAAATTAAAAAACTGCATTCCCATTTCATACTTACCTAATATGCATTCTATCTTGTGTCATTCATTAACAAATAAACGCATTACCCGTAAAAGAAACTTTTTTCCTAAAAAAAAGTACTACATTGTAGATATGAATAATAAAAATAAAAAATTTATATTTAACGGTCACATAACAAGTGTTACAGAAATTAACCCATAAAAAGGCTCAGCGGGGCAGAATGGGTAGCCCGCGTAGGTCGCATAAGCGATAGGAGGCTGTGAAAGTATTATTTCAAAATAATGTATAATACTTTGAAACCAATGAGTTAGCGGAAAACCTTCATGGGTGCAGGAATAATAATGAGTAAACGACGTTACCAAGCTGTCTTGAATCGCCAACAAGAAATGCTGATGCCTTTGAGTGTAGAAGACTACGTGAGCCCAAACAATGTTGTTCGGGCGATTGATGCTTATGTAAACAGCTTAGATATGGAACCGTTAGGTTTTCAACATTCCAGCGTAAGCAACGGTGCAGGACAACCGCCTTTTGCGCCTGAAGCCTTGTTAAAACTCTATCTTTATGGTTATCAGCAAGGCATTTGTAGCAGTCGCAAACTAGAAAAAGAAACGCACCGAAATATTGAAGTCATGTGGCTAATAGAAGGCATAAGACCGACCTATAAAACCATTGCTAATGTCCGCAGTCACAACAGTTTGGCACTGAAAGCAGCAAGTCGAGACTTTGTTTTACTTTGCAAAGAGTTATCTCTTCTAGGTGGAGAAAAAGTAGGTGTTGATGGTAGCTTTTTCAGCGGTAATGTGAGTAAAGAACACATCTATACAGAAAAACAACTAGAAACCCAGTTATCTCGCATAGAACAAAAAATAGAAACCTACCAAGCAGCATTAGATGAACAAGATAAAACAGAAGATAAAGCGCCGTTAGAAAACACGACAGAAATTGAGGGTTTAGAGAAAAAACGGGAGTGCCTTAAAGAAAAACAAGCAGAGAAGATAGCATTACAGCAACAGATGCAGACAGCAGGTGACAAGCCAGTCTCTAGCATTGACAAAGATGCTCGTTTGTTGAGCAAAGGTGGCTCAACCACCGCAGGCTACAACGTTCAAATAGCGGTTGATGAGAAACACAAACTGATTGTTGCA
Source organism: Thiotrichales bacterium (assembly GCA_016744475.1). Classification (GTDB taxonomy): domain Bacteria; phylum Pseudomonadota; class Gammaproteobacteria; order Beggiatoales; family Beggiatoaceae; genus BB31. The sequence goes on from JADGEH010000116.1 coordinate 1,244, forward strand.
CAAGAGGTGACGCAAGAGGGTAATGATAAAAAACAACTGTATCCAATGCTCAACCCAGCACAATCCATTCTCCAGTCGTCAAATTTAGCAGGGCTTGCAGACAAAGGCTACTTTGAAAGCAGCCCACTTAAGTACTGTGAAGATAATGGCATAACCGTTTACGTTCCAATTCCCGCAGCATCGAAAAGAATAGCAGACCAAGGGCGATTGACTCGTGATAGATTGACCTATGACAAAAAGCAAGATGGTTATATTTGCCCACAACAGCACATCTTAAAAAGATATGGAAAATTACGCGTTATCAATAACAAAAATCACATGACCTATAAGAGCTTGATGTCTGACTGCAAAAGCTGTTCAGAAAAAGCAAACTGTTTAGGAAAGAATAGCAAGGTAAAACAACTCACCCGATGGGAACATGAAGAAGTCATTGAACGCCATGCAGAAAAAATGAAACAAACCCCAACCGAAATGCACATTCGCAGTAGTTTGGTTGAACACCCTTTTGGGATAATAAAACAACGTGCTGGTATTAAACATTTTCTAATGCGCGGTTTAGAGAAATGCCGAGGAGAATTTAGCCTAATGGTGTTAGGTTTCAACTTTACCCGAGTCCTCAACATCATTGGAGTGCAGACTTTACAGGATTATTGCGCCCAAAGATGAGGAAATAGAGCAGTTTAAGGTCAAAAATAGCTAAAATAACACCAAAAAGACAATCCATGCTTATAAATTGTGAAAAATGACTTTATGAATAGAAAAAATCAAATATTGAGATTTTTTAAATTTGGGAAATTTCTCAAGAAGAAGGGCTGTAAAAAAATACTTTCACAGCCTCGATAGCGTCATGCGACATTTGAGGGTTCCGTGATGGCGGATGACGATGCAAAAAGACGCATCTTATCCGCCCTACGCGAGCTAAATCTTATCCGATTTATTTTTTTCTTCTTTCTCAGCTTTCATCGCTTCATGAAGTTCTTTTGAAAATTCTTTGCCTTGTTCTCCAAATCCAAAAAATAAAGGGAGGAATACAAAACTGAAAAAACCAAAATATGCGATAACTAGTAGCCAGGAAGGTAGAAACCAGCTAAATGGAATTAGACAGATGATAAATATAAGTTGTATGCCGGTTAATTTTAGTAAGTGTATAAATGAGAGATAGGAAGCAGAGGTGTGTTTCACATAAATACTCGATTGTGACATTTTTTATGAAAATGGCGTAGGGTGAAATACAGCACGGTAGGTTGGGCTTTCTTTGTCAGCCCAACCTACAGGATGATATGGTTAAGGTGCTCCGCCCATCATGCGCATCGGCCAAAAGGCCGAGGCTGTTGTTTGATCCAGATGATAAACGCCTTGACGCATCACCGCTGTATCCCCCTGCATGTGTTGCACAATCTGAGTCAATGCCTGCATGTTGCGCTGCATCAAGGGAAGGCTGTCCATTTGTTTTTGCATCGTGATAATCTGTTGGTTCATGCTGGTAATGGAGTGGTTCAAAAAAATAAATTGCTGGTTGATGGACTCGACACTGTTACCTAACGGGTCTACGGAATCCATAATGCCTTGCATATTTTTAGCGATGTAAAGCATGGCGGGCATACTTTCTCCAATTGAATTCATTTCTCGACTAATCACATCCATATTTTCATCAATGGAATTCACCATATAGGCCATAAACATCAACATGATCACGGCGAAAATACCGACAAACACGATGACGTAATTGACGTGACGCAAGGTCTCTTTCATGACGGTGTGTTGTTGAGTGTGATGTTCGTCAAGAATTTCTGATAATTCTGTCAGCGCTCTGCACACGGAGGCTGCGTCGCTGGGGAGGGGCTTTTTGTGAATATCAACCATGACTTAATGTCCTTATCTTGGTATGGGGTGAGTGAAGAAGCGCGGTAGAATGGGTAGGTATGCCATGATATGTTTTTTTGCACGCACTTGAGATGGCACATCATCCGCGTGCGCAAAATGCCGTGAACAGTCATCGTCAACATACGCTGCATTGACGGCATTTCGAGCACCTTAAGAGCCTATACGAAAACAGGATAATCGGCTGCAAATCCGCCCTTTTGGTCAGGTTTTCCGCTTTTTCTTGTTCAATAGCCCGCTATTCGCCTCAAAAAACCGAAAAACCTGCCTCAAAATAGCGAATTTTCGCTTCGATTCCCCATCTTCGTATAGGCTCTAAGTGGCGCTGTATTCGTGTAGATTCTAAAACGTACAAAATTTTAGGTGATAGTCTGTGTCACTTTTATGACTACCGTATTAAAGCGTATCGCTATCAAAAAAGCCTGAGAAGCCTCACTTTCCGTTAGAATACCCCATTTGCAAAACCTGTCTGGCAGCGTCAAAAGCTGTCAGCCTGAATTTTAATCAAAATTAACCATAGGAAAATATCTATGTCTGAATATTTGTTTACTTCAGAATCTGTCTCCGAAGGCCATCCCGATAAAGTGGCTGACCAGATTTCAGATGCTATTCTCGATGCCTTATTAACCCAAGATAATCGCTCGCGTGTAGCTTGTGAAACTTTGGTGAAAACGGGCATGGTCATGGTCGCAGGCGAGGTGACGACTAACGCTTGGGTCGATATTGAAGAGGTGGTTCGTAATACTGTTAAAGAGATTGGCTACAACAGTTCAGAAATGGGCTTTGATTGGGAATCATGCGCTGTCGTTTCTGGCATTGGCAAGCAATCTCAAGACATCGCTATGGGCGTGGATGAATCCGAGAATCACGAACAAGGTGCGGGCGACCAGGGTTTAATGTTTGGTTATGCCAGTAATGAAACCGATGTTTTGATGCCTGCGCCGATTACTTACGCGCATCGTTTAGTGGAGCGTCAAGCTAAAGTACGTAAAAACGGCACTTTGCCTTGGTTGCGCCCTGATGCGAAAAGTCAGATTACTTTCCGTTATGCTGATGGCAAGCCTGTAGGGATTGATGCCGTGGTGTTGTCTACCCAACACAGTCCTGATATTGATAATAAAGCGCTGCACGAAGCGGTGATGGATGAAATCATCAAACCTATCCTGCCTGCGGAATGGTTGAATGCGAATACTCAATATCACATTAATCCAACGGGGCGTTTTGTCATCGGTGGGCCTGTGGGTGATTGTGGTTTGACGGGACGCAAAATCATTGTGGACACTTATGGCGGCATGGCGCGTCACGGTGGCGGTGCATTTTCGGGTAAAGACCCGTCTAAAGTGGATCGTTCAGCGGCTTATGCGAGTCGTTATGCGGCGAAAAATATCGTCGCCGCAGGTTTAGCTGAACGTTGTGAAATCCAGGTGTCTTATGCGATTGGTGTGGCAGAACCCACGTCTATTTCTGTAGAGACTTTTGGTACGGGTAAAGTGGATAATGCTAGGTTGGTGGATTTGATCCGTGAGCATTTTGATCTGCGCCCACGCGGTTTGATTGCTATGTTGGATTTGTTACGTCCGATTTACAAAACCACTGCTGCTTATGGTCACTTTGGTCGTGAAGGTTTCCCTTGGGAAGCTACTGATAAAGCTGAAGCCTTAAAAGACGCAGCCGGCGTATAAGCGTTTATAGCTAACACTAACATGATGAAGAATAACACCGCTTTAAGAGCCTATACGAAAACGGGATAATCGGCTGCAAATCCGCCCTTTTGGTCAGGTTTTCCGCTTTTTTTCGTTAAATAGCCCGCTATTCGCCTTAAAAAACCGAAAAACCTGCCTCAAAATAGCGCATTTTCGCTTCGATTCCCCATCTTCGTATAGGCTCTAAGCGGTGTTATCCCTCAAATTTTACAGCAGCATTCAGTCTTGCTGAGCTTCATACCACTCTCGCGCTAAGCGCTGCCCTTCGGCAATCTGCGGTGGATCAGCCATCCGCACAATCTCATCACGTTGTTGTAAAGCGGCTTCAAAGCCTTGCATCGCAGCCAACGAATACCACTGATAAGCCCGCACAAAATCTTGCGGCACGCCTAAACCTTTCTGATACAAACTACCTAATTTGAATTGCGCATCGCCATGTCCTTGCTCGGCGGCTTTTTGATACCAACGCGCTATTTGTAAAAAATCACGTTGACCTTCGGCATTGTCTAACAATTGCGCCAGACTGTATTGTGCTTCTGCGGAACCTTGCTGAGCAGCGGCTTTATACCAATACACAGCCTGTTTTAAATCAGCGGCGACCCCGTGACCTTCTTCATATAACACGGCTAAATTAAATTGTGCATCTAGGCAATCTTGCTCGGCAGCGCGGCGATACCAATGGAGCGCTTGATTAAAATCTTGCGGTATTTGTTCGCCTTCTTCATACAAGGCAGCGAGATTAAATTGCGCGTCTAAGTTGCCTTGCTCGGCTGCTTGACGATACCAATGCAAGGCTTGCGCAATGTTTTGTAACACGCCATGTCCTGCTTCATACATCAAACCTAAGCTAAATTGTGCGCCAGAGTCGCCTTGTTCAGCCGCTTGGCGATACCAATGAACGGCTTGAGCAAAATCTTGCTCAATGCCTTTGCCCTGCTCATACATGATGGCGAGGTTAAATTGTGCGTCCGCACAGTGTTTTTCTGCGGCTTGGCGATACCAATGCACAGCTCTGGGTAAATCTTGCGGAATCCCATCGCCTTGCTCAAACAAGACGCCTAGATTGTATTGCGCATCTAAGTGGCCTTGTTCTGCGGCGCGGATATACCAATGCACCGCTTGTGGAATATCTTGTGGTAAATCTTGGCCTTTTTGATTCAGCACGCCTAACTTAAATTGCGCCGCTGCTTGGTTTTTTTCCACCGCTTCACGATGTAAGTCCAGTAACATATTGAAGTTTTTATGCTCAGGGCTAATCGCCAAACCGGGGATGCTGAGCGGAGTGGCGGGGGTTGCAACGGGGGCAGACAGCGCCACTGGTGTTTGTGGTGCTACGGAGGTTCCATTGGGACTGAGGTTGAGTTGTTGCAACATGCCGAAAATTTCTTGCGGCATTTCTTGCGCTAATAAAGCGGGTACTTGTAAAGGCACGGAATCTTGAGGTAAGCCGGGTAAACCGCGCAACACTTCAGGATTGAATTCCACTTGCGACGGTTGAGCGGCTTTTTGATACCACTGTTGCGCCATCTGTTCGTCTTGCACCACGCCATGCCCTTTTTCATGCATGATGCCTAGATAGTAATACAGCAAACGCATGTTTAAGGTTTTTTGCGCTGAGGCTAAATCTTGTTCAGCCGATTTACGATACCAGTGCAAGGCGTCAATCACTTCAGGTTGGCTTTGCTGTTGAGTCTCTTGTACCCGTTGCAAGCTTTTTTGCGCTTCGGGTAAGCCTTTGTCGGCGGCTTTTTGATACCAATGCTCGGCTTTGACTAAATCACGTTTAATGCCTTTGCCTTGCGAATACAGCACGCCCAGATTGAATTGAGATTTGCTATGCCCTTGATCCGCCGCCAGTTGGAAGTATTTAGCGGCTTGGGCAAGGTTTTTCTGCACTCCCCGTCCATGCACATATAAAGTGCCCAGTTGGTAACAAGCATCCACTTGTTTTTGTCGCGCAGCCCGCAAATACCAAGCAGCGGCTTTGGCGTAATCCTGCACCACGCCTTTGCCACTGTGATACAGAAAACCCAAATTAAACTGCGCTTTGAGATGTCCTTGATCGGCTGAGGCTCGATACCAGTGAGCCGCACGTTCTAAATTTTTGGGCATCCCTTTGCCATAGTGGTACAGCGCACCTAATAAATACTGTGCTTGAGCGTGCCCTTGGGCGGCAGATTGACGAAACCATAACGCCGCCTGAGCAAAATCCTTTTGGTTAAAATATTCAGCGCCTTTTTTGTAAGCGATCACCTGAATTGATTCCTGTTCAGCCATTCCAGCCTCTAATCAGCTATGTTGAAAAATACATTATTGTAGCAAACCTAATGTGGCAGACTGTGTGAGAAACGTTTAGAGCCTATAGGAAGATGGGAAATCGAAGCGAAAATGCGCTATTTTGAGGCCGATTTTTCGGTTTTTTAAGGCGAATAGCGGGCGTGTGTTGATAAAAAGCGGAAAACCTGACCATAAGGGCGGATTTGCAGCCGATTATCCCGTTTTCGTATAGGCTCTTAACTTGCTCTACACACCGCTAACCTGCCTACTCATGCCAGTGACACCGTAAAACAGCTTGTCTGTGCGGCAAGCCACTATGCTATCCGGCATTAATATTGATAAGATAGTCCGCTGATATGCAGTTGAATTTCTGCTTAGAAATTCCAGGAGAACTAAGATGTCCGCTAATACAACACCTGATACACCTACTGCGCCCTCTATTACCTCCCCCTCTGAACCTCATTTGCTGCTCACCGAAACGGTACAAATGACCGTGCCTACGGTCTCGCACACGCTGTTTGCTAAAGCACCGCCTTTAGCCGTGATGGCAGCGAACGGTCGTGTGGCAGCGATTGAAGACAGTGAAGCGCTAGGGCACGCGACGATGGTCGTCCAAGGCCCTGCCAAAGCCATTGATGCGACGGGTGAAGAGCGCCCGATTAAAACCGGCAGCGTGATCTACATCAATGACACCATTGTTACGGGTTCGCGCACCTATGTGAAAATCCAACTACAAGATGGGACGGTGTTTCAATTAGGCCCGTTGTCTCGCGCCACCTTAGAAAAATACGAATATCAAGAAGCCAGTGCAGATCAAGACGCTCATGGGCAATTTACAGCAACGGTGGCTAGCGGTTCTTTCCGCTTTACCAGTGGGCGTATTGCGCATAGCAACGAAGGCACACACAGCATTATCAAAACTCCGTCGGCGGTGATTGGTATTCGTGGTAGCGAAATTGACGGTAAAGTTGAAGGCGATGGCACCACTGTCATTTTACACATGGCGGGACTCATTGATATTCGCCCTATTTATAGCTTTGAACGCTTTACCGTGTTTGAACCCGGCACGCGCATTGAGATTCCCATTGATCCTATGCAGCATTCTTCTTCTTTTGCCGCTGAAGATCATCAAATTCAAAGTTTCCGCAACACCTTAGCCCCCTTAAATCCGCAGTTTTCTGCACCACATTTTGAAGATGATACGGGTTTGCAAGGCGGAGGACGTTTTGATGAAGCGCCTCCGGGAGCACCTGAAGCGGGTGAAAGTCGTGGCGAAGCGCCCGAAGGTGCACGTCCAGAAGGTGCGCCTCCCCCTGGAGCGCCCGGCGAAGAGGCTCCTAAAGCACCGCCACCTTTACCTGAAGGTGCACGTCCGCATAATTCTCCCGGAGGCGAATCAGGTGCGGAGAACAATGCGCCGGGTGCTCCACCAGAAGCTCCTGATAGTCGTCCTCCTCTGTCGCCTTCTGCACCATCGCCTAACCCTAGTGGTAATCCTAGTGGCTCATACGTAGAGACAGAACAAGCATACAGCAGTGGTGAAGAAGCGCCGGAGTTACATGCTCCTGAACCTCCTCCACCTGCTCCAGAAACACCGCCTAATGAGGCGAACGCGCCTTCATTGCGCGGTGTTGAAGATCAATCGCTCGTCATTGAGACATTACCCGGTGCGGATAATTTAGCCAATGTGTTGTTACTGGAGGCTCCGCAACATGGGCGTTTAGAAGTACAAGCCGATGGTCAATGGTTATATCTGCCACAGGCGCAGTTTTTTGGGGCTGACAGCTTTAAATATCAAATCGTCGGAGACAGCACACCGCTGACGATGAAGTTAGATATTACGCCGGTAAATGACTTGCCCACAGCGGAACCGCTACAGGCCGAAATGCTTGAAGATGGCGTGTTCAGCCTCCCCGTACAGGCGCTATTAGAACGTGTACAAGATGTGGAAGATAGCGATGCCAGTCAATTTAGATTGGTGGATGTCATGCCTTTGCGTGATGCCGATGATCAGACTTTAACCCACGGGCGCGTTGAACTTAGCGAAGATGGCAGCCGTGTTTTGTTCACCCCGCAAGCACACTATGCGGGTGAAGCTCAATTTGCTTACCGCGTGAGTGACAGCGGCGATGCAGTGAGCGCATTGTTAAATGTACGTTTGAATGTGCAAGCCGTGAATGATGCACCGAGTTTAATCAATCAAGCGCCTTCAATGACCTTAACCGCTGGACAAACCGTGCCGGTCAGCAGTGACACTTTGTTAAGCTCGGTGTTGGATGTTGAAGGCGATGCTATACGCCTCACACAAGTGAGCTTTGCAGGCAACACTGCCTCAGATAGCACGGTGCTCACCGATGCTCAAGGCCATCAAGTCACGCCCATACTGAATGCTGACGGTAGCTTAGCCGGATTTGATCTCTTCACTCCGAGCGGTTCTGAAGGCGTATTGAATATTGGCTATCAAGTGAGCGATACACAAAACGCGCATTTAAATGCACAATTCACGGCTACCGTGAACGCTCAAGGAAATACGGCGAATAACACGCCGCAAGCACAAGATGACAGCCTGAATGTCGATGCCAGCCAAACAGCGATTGTGATGGCGGCGGCTGATTTATTAGCCAATGACAGCGATGCGGATAATGATAGCTTGATTGTGATCAGTGTGAGCGATGCGGTGAATGGCAATATCGCGCTCGATAATGGACAAATTCGCTTTGTGCCAGACAGCTTGTTTAGCAGCGATGGCGGCAGTTTTACTTATCAAATACAAGACGGCAATGGCGGTATAGCCAGTGCCAGCGTGACTTTGAGTGTCACCCCCACGACCAGCAATAACTCACCGATAGCCGTTGATGACAGTTTAAATCGCGCTGATACACAAGCTTTTACGGTCTCTGCTAGTCAGTTATTAGCCAACGATAGCGACGCGGATGGCGATAACCTAAGTCTCGTACAAGTGGGCAACGCCAATAATGCCAGTGCCGTTTTACAGGCCAACGGTGATGTATTCATCACGCCAGATGTGAATTTTGCCCCCAACACACCGGCGAGCTTTAGCTATACCTTAGCCGATAGCCAAGGTGCGCAAAGCACCGCTACCGTCACGGTCAATCACACTGGCACGAGCAACAGCTCACCGATAGCCGCTAATGACACCTTTATTCGTTCTGATAATCAAACATTTACCTTGTTAGCCAGCGATTTGTTAGCCAACGACAGCGATATTGATAATGATGCGCTGAGCCTCACGCAAGTCAGCAATGCCGTGAATGCCAGCGTGTTCTTGGATGCCAACGGCGATGTATTCGTCACGCCTGATGCGAGTTTTGCTCCCAACACGCCGGCGAGCTTTAGCTATACCTTAGCCGATAGCCAAGGTGCGCAAAGCACCGCTACCGTGACGATCAACCGTACCGACATCATCAACACAGCTCCGGTGGCGATTGATGACCAAGTGACTCGCCCAGACAGTCAAGCTTTTCAATTGTCAGCCAATACGCTGTTAGGCAATGATAACGATCCCGATAACGACAGCTTTAGCCTCACACAAGTCAGCAATGCGGTGAATGCCAGCGTGTCGCTGGATGCCAATGGTGATGTGCGGGTCACGCCCGATGCGAACTTTGCACCGAGTAACCCTGCGAGCTTTACTTACACCATTGAAGATAGTCGTGGTGGGCAAGCCAATGCCATCGTTACGATTGAGAACACCAATATACCGAGCCGCGCCCCCGTTGCAGCGCCTGATTCTTTCGACATCCAAGATACTCAGCCGATTCAAATCTCTGTCGCCACTTTGTTGGCTAATGATACGGATCAAGACAATGACGTTTTGACTATTACCCAAGTTACTCAACCTCAAAATGGCAGCGTAGTTTTAGATAACATCAACAATACCGTGGTGTTCACACCGGATGAGAATTTTGCAGCCAATCAAGGTGGGAGGTTTGTTTACGTAGTCAGCGATGGTCATAACAATATCGACTCATCCGTGGTGACGCTGAATTACAACAACGCAGCACCCATCGCCATAGACGATCAAATGGATACCCTCGGTGCAGAGCCGATTTTGATCGATGCTGATAGCTTACTCAGCAATGATAGCGATCCTGACAACGAGGCTTTGGTATTAACTCAAGTGGCGGCGGCTATCAACGGTAGCGTCAGCCTAGATGCCAATGGCGATGTGCTATTCACCCCTGATGCGAATTTCTCACCACAGCAAGAGGGTAGTTTTGATTACACCATTGAAGACATTCAAGGCAACACAGCAACAGCCACTGTGACCGTGATTGACATCAACCGCCTGCCACAAGCCAGCAACGACATCTTTAGCCTCGTCAGCGGTGAGACCTTAATCATCAACGAAGCAGATTTACTCGCCAATGACACCGATCCTGAAAACCAGCCTTTATCGGTGCTCAGCATCGGTTCTGCGGTCAACGGAGAAGTTCTGTTTGATCAAGCCACGGGCGACATCACCATCACCGATGATAACGATCCCAACACTGGCAACGTCGATTTCCGCTATCAAATCACTGATCCACAAGGCGGGGTCAATAGCGCAGGTGTCACCGTGCGAGTAGACCCTCCTGCGACTCAAGCCAATGATGACAGCCTGAATTTACCCTTTGATACCCCTGTATTTATTACCGATAGCCAATTACTCGGCAATGACGCAGGCGACAACTTGCGCTTGCTGTCGGTAGACGATCTCGGCAACACTGGCTTAAATCTGAGCTTAAATAACAATCAAATAAGTTTTCTCGCCAACACCTCTGCGCTCAATACAGGACAAGTCAGTTTTGATTATACTGTCGCCGACGCAACAGGCATCACAGATACCGCCACCGTTAGCGTCAAAGCCAATAACCTGCAACAAGGCACTGCCAATGCAGACAGCTTAATCGGCGGCGATACAGTGGATTTACTACGCGGCGATGCGGGCGATGATCAACTATTAGGACTCGCAGGCAATGATTATATCAACGGTGATGCGGGCAATGATGTACTAGACGGCGGTTTAGGTCGAGACACGCTGAACGGCGGCGACGGCAACGACACCTTTTTAGTGGACTTAAGCCAAGGTGCAGACGTGATTAATGGCGGCCTGGGTGACAACGATGCCGTGAGCCTGCAAAGCAGCGGACAAACACTCAACCTCATCAGCAACCGCGTCTTACCCGAAGATCAAAAATTACAACTGACCGGCATTGAACGCATCCAACTCAATGGCGCTAATAATGGCTTAGTCCTGCAAGCCGATGATATTCTTAGCCTCTCCGACAACGGACAAGTCATTATTGACGGCGATGCCAGCAATAGTGTGACCTCCGCCAACCAAGGCTGGCAAAACCTAGGCGTTAATAGCGACAATTACACGCAATACAGCCTCGGTACCACCACACTATTAGTCAGTGCCGACATTGTTAATCAGTTTGTTTTTTAAAAGGAAAACAATATGAAACTAGCCAAGATGACCGGGGCTTTAATCAGCTTATGCATAGCGCTGCCCGCCTCAGCCGACACCTTAAAAAATGTTGTACAACGCACGCTACAGACCAATCCCGACATAGCCGTTATGGCACGCACACGCCTTGTGGCGGATCATGTGCTACGCCAAGCGCGGGCGGGCTACCTCCCCAGCATCGACCTTAATCTTGGCTATGGTTGGGAAAATAGCGACAACATCACCACCGAAACCAACAAAAGCGGCGATCTCAATCTCTCACGCCGCGAAGCCAGCTTAAGCCTCAAACAAATGCTATTTGATGGTTTTGACACAAAATACAGTACCGCACGCCAACAAGAGCGCGTCAATGCCTCAGCCTATCGAGTACAAGACAGTAGCAACACCGTCGCCTTGCGCACCGTCGAAGTCTTTCTCGATGTCTTTCGCCGCAAAACCCTCACCGAACTCGCCAAAGACAACCTCGTCGTACATCAAAAAACCCTCGGACAAATTCGCCAACTACTCAAAAGCGGAGCTGGACGCAAAGCCGATGTCAACCAAGCCGAATCCCGCGAAGCCCTTGCCGTAGCCAACCTGTTACAACATCAAGGACAAATTCGAGATACCGAAGCCAACTACCAGCGCGTGACCGGAGAATTACCCGAAAACCTAGAACCCGCTGAGCATCACACCTTCATCCAAGCCGTTCCTGCTGATGTCCAGCAAGCCATAGAACACGCCGTACACGATAACCCTGTTCTCAAAGCAGCGCACAGCGATTTAAGCGCCGCACAAGCCGCCTACGCACAAACCCGCTCAAGCTTCATGCCGCAAGTCGATGTCGAACTCAGCGCCAGCCGCAACAAAAACCTCGACGGCGTAGAATTCAAAAACAACGATGTCAGCGCCATGCTGCGCCTACGCTACAACCTCTTTCGAGGTGGAGCCGACCAAGCCAAACGCATGGAAACCGCCGAACGCATCAACGCCGCCAAAGCCACCCTGCAACGCACACAACGCACCATCGAAGAAGAACTACGCCTGACCTGGAATGCCCTGCACACCATCCGCGAGCGCATCAGCTACCTAGAAACCCACGTCGCCTCCAGCAAAGCCGTCGTCATCGCCTACGAACAACAATTCAAACTAGGCCAACGCAGCCTACTCGACGTGCTCGATTCCAAAAGCGAGCTATACAACGCCAAAAGCGCCCTCACCAACGCCCATTACGGAGAAATCCTCAGCGTCTATCGCCTTCTTGCCAGCACCGGACAACTGCTTCCCACCTTCGGCATCCAAAGCTCACCAGAAGCCAGCGTGCTATCGCCTTAAGAGCCTATATGAAGATGGGGAATCGAAGCGAAAATTCGCCATTTTGAGGTGGGTTTTTCGGTTTTTTAAGGCGAATAGCGGGCTATTTAACGAAAAAAAGTGGAGAACCTGACCAAAAGGGCTGGTTTGCAGCCGATTATCCCATTTTCGTATAGGCTCTAAAAGTCACCCGGTAAAGGGCATCACATAAAAAGGCTTGCGTGAAGAGAAGAATTTTTAGATAATGCCCGCCTCATTTCGTTTTTGTACATCTTTTGGAGGGGTGGCAGAGCGGTTGAATGCACCGGTCTTGAAAACCGGCGAGGGGTAAAATCCTCCGTGGGTTCAAATCCCACCTCCTCCGCCATTATTTACCGCGTTATGCGGTCTTATCCCCCATCTCCCCCCATACAACCCCGTATAGATACACATAACTTTTGCACAATTTTTGCACAAATTATTTTTCTGTATAATCCCGTTTCCTCTGTCATTATTTACCGTGTTATGCGGTCTCATCACTCATCTTCCCCATATAGCCTCGTATAGATACACACAGTTTTTTCACACATTATTTTTCTGTGTATTTTTGTGCAATTCATAGATGGCCTTGAATTTATCTCCTGCGTCGGGAGCGGCTGATGGCATCCATCTAGCGTAAATCTTACGGATCATACCCCAGTCTTTATGTCCCATTTGTGCGGCTATCCAAGCAGGGTTTTCACCTGCGGTGAGCATTAAACAGGCAAAGGTGTGTCGGGTTTGGTAGGGGTAGCGATAGCGCACCCCTGCATATTTTAATGTGGGCCGCCAAGCCCTCTCACGAATTTGAGCGTCTTCTGCCCAAGGTTCGTTGCGATAGGGATAAAAAAAGATATTCTTGTCTTGCAGTTGAGTGTGTTTTTTTTGCGCTTGTAGCGCTTGCCATGCAGGAGGTAATAGAGTCACTTCTCTCCCGCTGGCACTGGTTTTAGGCGCTTTGGTTTGCTTGGCGGTGGTGGAGTGGCGAATAAATACGCACTGCTTCACCTCATCAAAATCCTCCCAGCTTAATGCAATCAATTCTCCAGTACGTAAACCTGTATAGAAGGCAAATTGAAAGAGGTTTTTGTGTTGTGGTTCTTTGCAGGCCGCTAGTATCTTGTCGATTTCGTCTAGGGTGAAGGGGTCAGGCTCTTTTCTGTTGATTCTGAGATTGTGGATTTTTTCTGCGGGATTCCGTTCTATACGCCCATCGCAAAAAGCTTCATCGAGCATTCCACGTAATGGAATTAGGACGTTATTGATACGTTTGGCTGAGATATGAGTTTGTTGTGCCATCCATTGTTTGATATGCCTCGTTTGCAAATCTGCCAAAAGTAAGTCGCCGATCACAGGTTTAAGATTGTGATTAATCGAGCATTTGTATTCTTTGGCAGTGGTGTGCGATAAATTAGGCTCGACCAGGTTGAACCAGTCATCAAGAGATTCACTGACTGTGGCATTGACAGGGCGATATTCGTCGAATAGGGCACAACGCTTGGATTTTGGAAAATGCTGACGATAGTTAAATTGGTTTAAGCCTATTTCACTGTCTATCAGCGTTTTTAGGCGTTCAGCGTGCTTGAGATTGGCTTTGTTTTCGTCTAATCGCAGTGATTCTCGACACTGCACGCCTTTATATACAAATCCAATCCACAGTTTACCGTTTCTTGTGTAAACCTTTGCCATCTAAGCTCCACATCCATTCTTCAATTCTATCTTGGTCATACACGATTTGCTTTTTTCCCGTTGGCAAGCGTTTCCAATGCGTACCCTCTAGCCAATAGCCTTCACGTCTCATTGTTTCAATTTGCCGCTGTGTAAAACCCAGATTGCGCTCTACCACAGGCCATAACACAGGTCTCGTCATGCATTCTCTCCAATAGGGTACAGGTAAAGGG
>JADGEH010000226.1 GCA_016744475.1 Thiotrichales bacterium
TGTTCGTCGGCTAAGGTGCGCAGTGGTTCAAGGGTTTTGTGATTGAGTTCATCGGCTTCATCAATCAGCACCAAACGTCCGTTTGCCTCATCGCTGCACCAATCCAATAAACCACCCATGGTGGTATTGCGTGGGTTCGGATGTCCCCAAGCGCGAGCAATGCGAATCATCAACTCACGGCGAGTAATACCGCCATAGCCACAAATGCGCACCGCATTCGGTAGATTGTCGGCGACAAACTTAGAGGCAACAGTTTTGCCCGTCCCCGGACTGCCGGAGATTTTGCCAACCCGTTCGCCGTCTTGTTCTAAAAGGGCATTAGACATCCGCAGTGCTTGGCGGATTTGGTCAGTTTCTACAATATTTTCCATGTTATTCCCCATATAAAGCTTTCATTGCCCAGCAGGTGAATTGCTGCTCACTGACTTCTAGGCTGATGATTTCTAAAAAATTGCGTAAGTGTTCAAGCTGGTCTAGCTGTTTATCAAGGCGACTGATAAGGGTCGGCGTGATAGCCAAGCAATAGACTTGTTCCATTGCCGCTAACGCCCATTGCGCATAGGCGAGATAATCCCCCTCTTCTCGCACTGCGACTACAAAACGGATGAGATTCTGCTGGCTTTGGTACACCTCGTCATAGAGTTCGAGATTGGTCATGCAGCTAACAGGCACGACTTGATTGCTAAGTACCGCGTAAGCTAAAGACATTAGTCATCCTCCCAAACAACGCCATCGGTCAAATCATCATCTTGTCCTGGTGCTGCCCATTGCGAGATTTCGGGGCGCTTACGCTCAGCTTCGGCAGCTTCAAGGATGCGCTGCGTATCTTCAGTATCTAAGGCTTTTTGCATTGCCGTGGCTTCAGCAATATCTATCTCAGAGGTGAAAGGAATTTCTGGGCGGGCTTCGATTTGGCGCTGGATTTCGTCTTGCCAGTGAATACGACCACAATCGCCTTTTAACTCATGCAGATAAACCCGCAGTTGTTTTTCCATTTTGGCTTTATGTTGTGGGCCGCTGGCATCACCAACATATTGCGAATGCTGCGCAGGTTTAGCCGTGACCCAGCCACCATCAGGCAGTTGCACAAAAACACAACGGGGGTCATGTTTAGGCAAACGGACGTTAAGCCGCCCCTGTACGCCCTTCATGGTCACATAACTGACCAGCGCATCATGCTGAAACCAACGGTTATTCCAGCGGATATAGCCGCCAGCGTAAACAATGCGCTGCTCGCGCTCAGAGAAAATCAACATCATCTCCTCACGTTTGACTTTGACCGCCGTCCAGCCTGCCCCGATAAACTCCTCAAGGGTTTGATAAGGGCTTTTGCCTTGCAATGCCCCTTGCTGCGGGCGGCTGTGGTAATAGTTCAAGCATTGCGCTATATCACCGTGAAACTCGTCAGCCGTAAAAGGGTAGGGAATCGGGGCTTTGCCGACGTTGTGGGTTTTCTTACGCTGGCGGTCACCGCCGACCCATCCGGTGATTTTCTTAAAATAGCTATGCTCTAACACCGAGAATAACCCCTCGATATTTTTGGCGGGGGCATTGTAAGGCTGCGCACGGACAATGGCTTGCACCGTCTCACGCCGAGCGCCTTGCACGTCGGCATCGTCTTGCAGATAATGGACTTTGAACTGAATATCCTGAGATAAGCGGCTCATGTCATTGAATGCGCCCATCATCTCCGCCCAGTTGTATTCCGAGCCGTTATCCAGATAAAGACTACGCGGCAGCCCCCAGACACTCGCCATATTGGCAAAACTCATGGCAATGTGTTCGCGGCGTACCGATTCACCCTTGGGCAAAATAATCAAATCCAGCCAAACGCGGTTAGTTGCCAAATCTTGCCACGCAATCGCACGGGCATAGACCTCAGTGCCTTTGCCAGAGCGCCAGCGTTTCAACAATTCTTTATCAATCAAGCTATGGTCATCAGCGGCAACCAATTCGCGCATCATGCGTATATCAATCGGATGCACATCACCAAACACCACATCATTAGGCAAAATGCCGCCGCGTTCGCGTTTGAGTTTTGGGGCTATTTTGTCGAAAAATAACTTCGCGTCTGATTCCTTTATATAGATCAAACGATAGCTGCGTTGTGTCTCGACAAAACCGCGACTGATTTTGCAGGCATCAAACTCTTTTGGTGACAGTCCATAGCGTTGATGCTTGGGCATATCCAAGTTATCAATATCTAACTTTCGCCCCAAATCCAAGGCAGTTAATTCGGCAAGCTTGGTTTGCCCCATCTGCTGCGCTTCACGCCAACCGCTGACACCATTTGCCCACAAGCCACGAATGTAGGCGGTAAACTCATCGGCAACAGCTTGAGGATTTTTGATGAGTTTATGAAACCCCTTATCCCATGCGCGGCAAATGACTTGACGGCTATGCCCTTTGTCCTTTCGGGCTTTCTTTTCTAACCCCGCCAAACCCGATTGCTCATAAAGCCGTATCCACAAATAAATGGTAATCATGCTGAACTGGGTTGGGTTGCCATCTATGTCTAAGTGCTTCGATGCAACAATGCGTTGCACTGCCTCGGCGCGCAGCTTTGAGCCTTTGGGAAATGTTAGCGCAGGCTGAATAATGTGATACTTGATGTTTTGCTCAGCACGGCTGGCGCTGCGGTCATCTGCCAAAGTGCTGGGAAGTGCTGTTTCTGGGGTGTTGGCTTGTATGGTTGGCGTTGGAGCGAGAAACTGGCTAAACCATTGCTCTTTGGGCAAAGACAGGGCGGCGACTTCGTAGCGGATAGCTCCCCGACCTCGACCACCTTCAACTGTTCGGATGTGGAGTTTATGATCACGCCACGTCTTCCCTTCATATGCTTTTTTCAAAGCCTTCCGAGCATTTTGTTCTGATATACCTGTCAACTTCGAAAAATCAGCAGCACTTAACCAGTCACGATTTTGCTCTTTATCAAGGGTTCTTAATGGGTTCGTAATAGGATTCTTAATCGTTTTTTATAATCCTGAATTAGAACCCTGTTTTTCATTAGCGTTTAATTCCGTCCGCTCCTTTTTAGGAAGTTGAATAACATTGCTTTGTCCCATTTTTTTATCCTGTGCTATACTTTCCGCATCTGCTACAGTGTTTTCGGACATTGTGCTTTGCGCCTCAACAGGAACAGTCGCCAAACTTTCCTCCTGTTGGGGCGTTTTCATTTCTAGCAGCATGTCATAGGCTGCATGGGCATCCGTGCCTAAATAAACTTGCTCAGGCTCTAAATACCAACCAGCACCTTGTCCATAGGCTTTTTTGCGGTTGTATACGCAGGTTTGCGCGGGGTAGACCTCGGCGGCGAGATGCTTTA